>DAOUSQ010000108.1 GCA_030627145.1 Syntrophomonadaceae bacterium
GGTGAAGCAGCTATCAAAGCTAATTGTCGTTATTTTTTCGGCTATCCTATTACTCCACAAACCGAAGTACTTGAATACTTAGCCCGCCGTCTTCCAGAAGTGGATGGAGCATATGTACAGGCAGAAAGTGAAGTTTCTGCAATTAATATGGTATTCGGTGCTTCCGCTGCCGGAGCCAGAGTAATGACAGCCTCCTCTAGCCCCGGAATATCTTTAATGCAAGAAGGAATTTCCTATATTGCTTCAGCAGAATTGCCCGTAGTAATTGTCAATATTATGCGTGGAGCTCCTGGTTTAGGGGGTATACATCCATCACAGGCAGATTATTTACAGTCGGTTAAAGGTGGTGGACATGGTGATTACAAGCTTATTGTACTAGCACCAGCTTCGGTACAGGAACTTGTAGACTTTACTATTTTAGCCTTTGACCTGGCCGAGAAATATCGAACCCCGGTAGTATTATTTGGTGATGGTATGATGGGGCAGATGATGGAACCAGTTATATTTCCGGAAACTAATTTACCGATACCGGAACGGCCCTGGGCCACTACCGGCATGAAAGGACGACAACCTAATATTGTACATACTTTATATTTACCGGCTGATGACCTGGAAAATCATGTTAACAAATTATTTGCCAAATATAAGGAAATAGAGTTAAACGAACAACGTCATACAAGCTATATGATTGACGATGCCGAAATAGTTGTGGTAGCCCACGGTATAGTAGGCCGGGTAGCACGGGCTGCCGTAGAAATTGCCCGGGAAAAAGGTATTAAAGCCGGCTTATTCAGACCTATTACCCTGTGGCCATTTCCCAGCGATGCTTTGAAAAAAGCTGCAAAAAATGCCCGTCTTTTAGTAAGTGCGGAAATAAGCATGGGGCAAATGGTAGAAGATATCAGGTTAGCTGTTAATGACCGTATACCAGTTGATCTTTTTAATCGAATTGGGCTGGTGCCTTCGCCGGAAGAAATATATGAGTTTATTGCTAACAAAGCCAGGGAGGTGTTATAAATAATGGCTAAAGAATTCACTCGACCATCCACTTTATTAGATAAGCCCTGGCATTTTTGCCCTGGCTGCAATCATGGTATTATTCATCGGTTGTGTGCTGAAGTTGTTGAAGAAATGGGGTTACAAAGCAATACAGTAGGTGTAGGTTCTGTCGGATGCGGAGTATTTTCTTATGAATATTTTAACTTTGATGGTATAGGCCCATCACATGGACGTGCACCTGCAGTTGCTACCGGAGTTAAAAGAGTGCTTCCTAATCATTTGGTTTTCACCTATCAAGGCGATGGAGACCTGGCTGCCATAGGAACTACAGAAATGGTTCATTGCGCTGTGCGTGGTGAAAATATAACCATCATTTTTGTTAACAACACTCTATATGGAATGACCGGTGGACAAATGGCTCCCACTACTTTAATGGGACAGATTACTACTACCACGCCTCAAGGAAGAACCAGTAGTCAGGCGGGTACCCCATGAAGGTGGCAGAAATGCTGTCTACTCTGGATGGAGCAGCTTATATTGCCAGAACTGCAGTTTTTAATCCGGCCCAGGTTATTAAGACTAAAAAAGCTATTCGTAAAGCGTTTGAAACTCAAATAGCCGGCCAGGGATTTAGTATGGTAGAAATACTCTCTGCCTGTCCAACTAACTGGGGAATGAATCCTGTTCAAGCTGTAAACTTTGTAAAGGATTCTATGGTGCCGGTATATCCTTTAGGTGAGTTCAAAGTTCCGGAAGGAGTGTGATTAATAATGAAAAAAGAAATAACCTTAGCAGGCTTTGGAGGACAAGGGGTTTTAACCATGGGCCTATTCCTGGCTCATGCAGGAATGAGTGAAAAAAAGAAAGTAATTTACGTACCTGCCTATGGAGCAGAAATGCGTGGTGGTACTGCCAACTGTACTGTAATAATCTCGGATAAAGATATAAGTTCACCAGTAGTAGCTTATCCTGAAGTAGTCGTAGCTATGAATCATCCTTCTCTAGATAAATTTGAACCTCTAGTTAAAACAGGTGGATTGCTAATGGTTAATGAGTCCCTGGTTCATCGAGTACCCAGCAGAAATGACATAGAAGTTTATATGATACCCACCCAAGAACTTGCTGATGAAGTAGGATTCTCTCGTGGAACAAACATGGTTACGCTGGGTGCCCTGTTAGAAGCAACCAGTATAATTAATAACAAATATATAAATGAGTACCTAACTCAGACCTTTAAAGGCAAATACCAGGAAAAAATGCCCCTTAACATGGCTGCCATAAAAGCCGGCCAAAACTTTATACAGCGATTACAGAATAATAAAAAAATAATTACCGCATAAAAAGAGATTTGTCTGGTCTCTTTTTATGCAAGATATAGAAAAATAGTGTACATTATATATAAACACAAGAATAACCAGTTATTCTTTTTATAAAGGGTGTATGCTATTGGTATTTCAACCTATCAAGATAAAAAAAATATATGAAGAAATCGTCGAACAATTAAAGGAATTAATACGTACCGGTAATCTTAAACCTGGTGATAAACTTCCCTCTGAACGAGAAATGGCAGAATCGATGAAAGTAAGTCGTTCCTCGGTTAGAGAGGCCTTGACCGCCTTAGAGGCCTTAGGTATTTTGGATGTCCATCCCGGTGAGGGGACTTTTATTAAGCAGACCAGCAAAAGTGAAATTTTTGAATCACTAGCCTTAGTGCTGGCTATGGAAAGGAACCCTAGTGCACAGTTAATGGAAGTAAGAAGGATATTGGAAACAGAATCTGCTGCCTTAGCCTCCCTGCGAGCAACTGAAGTTAATTTAAGCAAAATTAAAGCTAATTTAAACCAAATGAAAAATGCCCACAGTATACAGGAAGCTGTAGAATATGATTTAAAATTTCATTTTGCGATAGCTGAAGCTACACAGAACACTATATTACTGCGTATAATGAATACTATTGCCGACTTAATGCATAATACTTTTTTCCAGGATAGAGTTGAATTATTTACTGATTCTCAAAAAGGACCTCGTATTTTAAAAGAACACGAAGAAATTTATATGGCTATCTGTGAACGTAATTCTAAAAAAGCAAAATTGAAGATGTTAAACCATATTAATAATATTGAAACCGGCATTAAAGAGATACTTTTAAATAACCAATCAACTAAATATTAATAGTTTTAAACCGGGAACAAGGCCCCGGTTTTTTATTTTATCATCCCCATAGCCCTATAAGTATCTTCATTCATTTCACCGGAAGGTTCTAAGTCATGCCATATCTGATAATACTTAACTGCTAACTCCGTCATTCTACCATAACGCCCATCCGCATTATCTAACTGTATACCCAGTTCTTTTAGCCGACTTTGTACGTATACTACTCTTTGCCCGGATGCTCCTTTTTTTAGGTTTACCGGTTGAAGATTATCAGGGTAAAGCTTACCATTATTGACTATTCTCACCCTGGTTCCTGCGGGTACCAAGGAATAAAGTTTTTCCACATCCCGATTGAACATGCGTATACAGCCATGTGATGCATAAGTACCAATAGATCCCGGCTTATTAGTACCATGAATACCGAATATACCCCAGGGAACATTTAAGCCCATCCAACGAGTTCCAAAACCATTTCCCCAATTTAAAGATTTTTGCACTACCTTCCACTCTCCCAAAGGAGACGGGGTCTTACTTTTACCCACTGCCACCGGATATTCTACTACAACTCTATCATCTTCATATAAAACCAGTCTTCTAGTAGCTACATCAATGACTATTAACATTTTCCCTTTTTTCTCATTTTCGCTATTAGCTAAACATGGTTCACCAGTCTCGTTCAACATTAGCACTTCCCACTCCTGACGAGAAACTACACCACTATCCTCAAGGCCATGAGCAAGCTGAAACATTCTCACTGCTTTACAGGTTACTTGATCATAAATCCCATTCTTAACCACATCATAACCTAATTCTTCTAATCGAGCCTGTACCATCCAAATAGCTTCTCCTTTTAACAACGGATTACTAGGGTAAAGCACGGGAAAATCTGTCCGGTCTATAGTAATATCAGTATTGCCGGGAATACTATTGTTTTCAACAGCATATGCATAGGGAATACAAAATTGTAAAAAGAGAATTGTCAAGCAAAAAATCTTTTTTGAAAACATATGCAGCCTCCTATATAAAATTTTCCCCTAATAGAATGCCCAAAAAAATAAATCGAGTAGGAGCTGAATAATTATTTTATCCAGCGTCCTCTCACACCACCGTACGTACCGTTCGGTATACGGCGGTTCATCAAGTTAAGTGTTTATGACAATATCTTTTGTA
>DAOUSQ010000078.1 GCA_030627145.1 Syntrophomonadaceae bacterium
AATTTTTAATTAAGGAAAAAAAACAAAGCTTTTTCTAACAATAATTAAGAATTTAAAATTCGAAATTTTGATTTATATTATCTCTGAAGACTGTTCCACGGCTATTAGAGTCCCATCTTCAGCCACTTCATATAAGTTAACCTCACCTTTATTAAAACTAAATTCCAGGAAACAATTCCAACAATAATATTGATCACTACCAACTTTTCCCACCTGCAGTCCATTGCATACAGGACATCTAACAATCACCTTATACCGCCTCTTTCTTTTGTGATTATACCGCTTAAGGTACTTTTCCAGCAAACCTTACCAAGAGGAATCTCACTACGCCCTTCCAGAAGGTCTTTAATTCCTCCAGAAGAAACTTCAAGCCCCCAGACTTTCTTGGTATCCGGCGAGATAATAAAATCACTGACCACCCCAAGTTCTTTTCCTTCACTATCAAAGATGACATCACCGATTTTAGTTTTATCTATTGATAATTCTTCCCCATGTGCATAGGATTTAATACCTTCTAAATCTTCAAGAATTACTGATTCTTCTCCCAGGAAAAAATTTTTTTCCATTATCATCTTCGGCTCTTCTCCATGTATATCCACTACAATATAAGCAAGCTTACAGTCATCGCCAACAACTCCTTTTTCCACCCTGCCGACTACTTCGGCTGCACTTTTATTAAATACTGGTAGATTCTTTAGATTACGTAGTTTCAAAACTAATATCTCCTTTCTTCCTTACTTATATTTTTCTACTCCTAAAATAAAAAAATACCGGGAAATTCCCGGCACCTGATTTTATATATTATGTAAGTGTGATTTCATTGGAAAAAGAGATAATCACATTATTATCCCTCCACCAAAAACATAATCACACAAGTAATATACAATTGACTGTCCCCTGGTGATTGCCCTTTGTGGTTTATTAAACTTAACTCTTACTGTATCTTCATCAAAATATATGGTAGCTTTAGCAGGCCTGGCCTTATATCTTATTTTAGCTTCCACCCTCAAGGGAGATTTTCTTTGTTCAGTGTAAATAAAATTGTTATTCATAGAAGTAAGACTATCCTTATAAAGGTTTTCTTCATCATCAACAATCAACTGGTTGTTGTGAAAATCCATATCTATAACATAGACCGGTCGGCCGGCACTAATTCCCAAACCCTTTCGCTGCCCTATAGTATAAAAAGGTAAACCATGATGAGTTCCCAGGACATTACCCTGTAGATCTCTGACCTCTCCTTCCTTATAGCTTATCTTTTTTTTCAAAAATTCTCGATAATCGTCAGCGATAAAACATATTTCCTGGCTTTCCCTCTCTTCTATAACCTTCATTCCTTTTTCCCTGGCGATTTCCATCACCTGCTTCTTGGTCATTTTCCCCAAGGGAAAAAGGGTCCGGGACAACTGTTCCTGGTTTAATACATATAAGAAATAACTCTGGTCTTTACTAATGTCAGAACCCTTTTTTAGCAGATATCTTTTTCTATTACTATCAAATTCTATCTGAGCATAATGACCTGTTGCGACCATATCAAAACCAGTATCACGGGCAATATCAAGAATTATCCCAAACTTTATACTTCTGTTGCACTCTACACAGGGATTGGGCGTTTCTCCCCGTTCATAAGCGCAGCAAAAATAGTCAATAACTCTCTTTTCGAAAACTCCACGCAAATCCACAACCTTATGTTCAATCCCCAAAAACCGAGCAGCTTCTGCAGCCTTTTCAACAACGCCTTGATCCCAGTTCAACATGGTTAACCCGGCGACATCATAGCCCTTCTCCTTTAATAACAGCGCAGCAACAGTACTGTCCACTCCTCCACTTAATAAAACAGCAATTTTCACTCTTACATCTCCTTGAGTGTGGTTTATATATATATTACCAGATACAGACCTTTTCAAACTAATAACCTGGCGAAATTGTCCGAAATATTCTATAATTAATATGATTGCACTCATTCTGTAAGGAGGAAACAAGAATGGATTTATTTGATATTAACCAGACTCAAAAAAATAACCAGGCTGCCCCTCTGGCCTACAGGATGAGACCTCAAAATCTCGATGAAATTATCGGTCAACAACATGTAGTGGGACCAGGTTCACCATTAAGCAAAGCAATAAAAAAAGATGAACTACATTCATTTATTCTCTATGGACCTCCTGGAACCGGCAAAACCAGTATAGCTCATATAATAGCCGATATGACGAATTCATACTTTGAGCCCATGCAAGCAGTAACAAGCGGAGTTTCCGATATACGCAAAATTGCGTCAGATGCCGCAGACAGGCTTAAATATTACCAGCAAAAAACTATACTCTTTGTGGATGAAATCCACCGCTTTAATAAAAGTCAGCAGGATGTTTTACTTCCTTTTGTAGAAGACGGAACATTACTGCTAATAGGTGCGACTACAGAAAATCCTCTATATGAATTAAACAACGCTCTCTTATCAAGAACAAAGATTTACCTGCTTCAAGCCCTGGATGAACCGGACATTTCAGCTATAATAGAAAATGCCCTTAAAGACAAAACACGTGGACTGGGTAAATTTGATATACAAATCGATAAAGAAAGTGTTGTTTTAATAGCTCAAGCTTCAAAAGGCGATGCTCGTATGGCTTTAAATATATTAGAAACTATAGTTAATTCTTATATGGACGAAAATTCTCACCTGATAATTACGGCCGAATTATTGAGAAAATTTATTGGTAAGCCATTTATTAAATATGATAAAACTGGAAATTGTCATTATGATACAATTTCGGCTTTCATCAAAAGCATACGTGGTTCAGACCCTGATGCTGCCCTGTTCTGGTTAGCGGCTATGCTTGAAGGAGGCGAAGACCTCAAATTTATTGCCAGACGGCTTATAGTTCATGCTGCCGAGGACATAGGGCTGGCAGACCCCTATGCTCTCACCATGGCCATCTCAGCCGCTAATGCCGTACAGTTTGTAGGACTGCCGGAAGCTCGAATCCCCCTGGCTGAAGCCACCATATACCTTGCAACTGCCCCAAAAAGCAATTCAAGCAAAACGGCAATTGATAAAGCTATAGATACAGTTCGTAAATCCAACAAAATAACTGTCCCTTCCCATATTGCTGATACTTCTCATTCTAAAGCCAATCTGCTTGGTAAAGGTAAAGGCTATAAATACCCGCACAATTACGGTGGCTATATAAAGCAAAAATACCTCCCCGACAATCTGGAAGGAACTGTATTCTATGAACCAGGTGACAATGGCTATGAAAAAAAAATAAGTCAGTTTCTTGAAAAAATCAAGCAAAAACTATAGAAAACAGGACAAGACCCTTCTCTTTAGCCATTACACAGAAAGCAGTGGGGCCGTTCTTTTGCTTCTTTTAAGGAAGCAAAAGAACGGCCCCACTGCTTTCTTACCGTATTATTTTCCTAACCAACTACTTCATTAATAGCCTCTTGTAATTGTGACTTGCCCTGAACACCTACAATTCTCTTGACCTCTGAGCCATTTTTAAAGAATGTCAGGGTAGGAATTCCTCTGATTCCATACTGGATAGCCAGATTCTGGTTTTCATCCACATTAATTTTTGCTACACTTATAACCCCTTCATTCTCAGCAGCAAGGTTTTCAACTACCGGGCCTATTATTTTGCAAGGGCCACACCACGGAGCCCAAAAATCAACCAGGACAGGTATTTCTGATTGGAGTACTTCTTTCTCAAAATTATCAGCGGATACTTTTTTTACATTACTCATTTAAATCCCCTCCAAAAAATATATTTGAAAATCTGCTGAAAGATTTAATCTAAAGTTATCAAAAATATTATCCTCATTTTATAATTTATGCATTTGTGTCAAGTATAATTACACATATTAAATATGTCAATAAATACATATTATTCTGGGACACTAAACTTGTCCCACATATTTTCCCTATAATAATGATAAAATATAATGAAAAATATTTTAGCTATACTTTTTTGTGCTGTTTTTGTTTGACAGATTATAACTATTTCCTTAAAATTTAAAAAGACATATGTTCAAAATAAGTAGTATTTTAAAAGGAGGATGTAAAATGAAAGTTATTATTCCGGTTCTAGAAAAATCTCCTCAATCGGCAATTGATCCACGTTTTGGACGCTGTAAGTTTTATGCTCTGGCAGATACAGAATCAGATGATATCACATTTATTCCTCATCAGGAAAAGGATAGAGGCAGTGGCATAAATGCAGCAAATCACGTTTTAAACTTCAATCCAGATGCAATTATTGTTGGTAATATTGGACCAAAAGCTTTTCAGGTATTAAGCAGGGCTGGAGTTGTTATCTATGGGGGGTTAAGCGGGAATATAGATGAGATCTTAAGTTTACTCAAAAGTGGCAAATTACAACCACTCACATCTGCAACAAAATAAGGAGGACGGTTATAAAATGAGAGTTGCTATAGCAAGAACTGGAAACGAAGCTTCCCAACATTTTGGTTACAGTGATAATTTTATGATTTATGATATTGAAGGAAATAAGGTAGTAAGAGAAAATACCCTCCCTAATCCCGGTCATCAACCAGGTTTTTTACCAAAATTCCTTAAACAAAATGGTGTTGATGTGATAATTGCCGGAGGCATGGGAGGTAAGGCAAAGGATCTTTTTGAGTCTTTTAATATTCAAACTATTACTGGCCTAACAGGTACTGTAGACAATATTCTTCAATCATTTTTAAATAATACACTGGTGGGAACAAATGAAACCTGTAATCATAACGATAAACATGATAGTCATTAGTAATTAGGAAGTGATATTATGGTAATAGTTGTTGCCAGTGGTAAAGGTGGCACCGGTAAAACTACAGTTTCCACCAACCTTGCTCTTTATCTTTCCCCTGCACACAACCTGAGTTTTATGGACCTTGATGTAGAAGAACCCAACGCTCACGTTTTTTTAAAGCCACAGGAAGTACAAAAAAAACCGGTTAATAAAAAAATACCAGAAATTAATTATGAAAAATGTACTTTTTGCGGACTTTGTGCTGATATCTGTGCCTATAACGCACTGGCAGTCATTAAAAATGAAGTTAACGAAGTTATGGTATTCCCTGAAATGTGCCACTCCTGTGGAGCATGTATGGAATTATGCCCGGAAGATGCTATAAATTCAATAGATTATGAAATAGGACACATTAAGCTTGCCAGTTTACCAGGTATTAAGTTTTACGAGGGCAATCTTAATGTTGGGGAACTTGCAGCACCCGAGGTTATCGCACATGTTAAAGAATATATTAACCATGAGGATCTAGTTATTATGGATGCTCCTCCAGGATCATCCTGCTCAGTTGTAGAATCGGTAAAAAATGTGGACTTCTGCATACTGGTCACTGAGCCAACCCCTTTTGGACTGAGTGATTTAAAAATAATGGTGGATCTCCTGGAAAAACTATCAATACCAGCGGGAATTATTGTTAATCAACATGAAGAAGGGCAAACCCTTATAGAAGACTATGCCCGGGAGAAAGATATTCCCATTCTTGCCCGTATACCTTTTGATCGTGATATAGCCAGGTACTACTCGGCAGGAATTCCATTTATTACATCACTGCCTGGTTATAAAGATATTTTTGCCAGTATTA
>DAOUSQ010000122.1 GCA_030627145.1 Syntrophomonadaceae bacterium
ATTAAATTAAATTTCATCACCTCCATTTGTAATTATTACCAATAACCAGCCTTTATTTGATTTTAGCTCATTAGAAGTCTCATGTAGGTATATAAATACATTTTTTTAGAAAATGACAAAAAAAACACCCATATTAAAAACTATGAGTGCAATATCCCTGTACTAGGTAGACTAAAATCTTCATTAATATATTTACAGTTTCAATTCCTTTACAGGGAAATTTTAAATTAATTATTATTAAACGAGTATCATATTATTATAACAAATGCACTCATATTTAGCATTACATTATCTTAATTTCCTACCCCACCACCTCCCAACACCCAAACCCCTGGCTATTCTTAGACCCCAGGCCGGTGTCGTAGGCTACTTTTATAAGGTCGGGATTGCCGACCAGCCAGTAGATCCCAGCATATGCTTTTATGTATGTCCCCTTATAATTAATTATCCTGGCAAATTTTTTCTCCTGCATGCCATTGGGTATTATTCTGATTTCTTCATTCTGAGATCGACTGCCGAAGATTATTTCGTGTTTAACTAATAGATTGTTTCTAAAAATCTCTTGGAATTTGGTGTTCCAGGGTGAATAGTATTCAGTGTATTTTTTCCCTTCTCGCATAATAGTTGAGTAAGCCACCATTGGTGAAAGCATTTTTATTTGCACTTTATCCGCAGGGGTAAAATTCTTATGCACCTGGATGCCACTTACTTCAGCACGTTGATTTCCTATAAAGTTAAAATCTGCTTTAATCAAAGTTTCTGCCAAGTCAGTAATAAACTGCTCAACCGCTGAAGAAACGACCAATTTGACAGGAGGATAGAAGGTTATTCTACCTTCTTCTTGATGCATTCTAAAACGCCCCAGCAGTCTGGAAAAGGTAAATAGCTTAAACTGCCTGTTTGCCAGACGATATCCTGTTTGATGTAGAAATGCTCTATAATCTTTATCGGTAAGATTTTTGTAGAGAAAACCCTGTAAAATACGATTGTAATGGATAGGTAATTTAATTTCATTTTCAGATGAGATTTCAATTGTTATACGCATTTTTTCACTTCCACACATACGTTCTAATATATTTTATATTATACCAAATAATTCCTATGGCGTACATTATTTCATGTCAATTTACTCTATTTTTCAATGTGCATATCTTTTGCTCTATAAAAAATAAAAATATTATTTATGATTACACTGCGGAAACCCAAAACTTTTATAATTTTTCTATATTAATTTGTAGCGGATGCTTTAGCTTCCGCGTCAAACATAAAAAATTGGCTTTCTAAGTCCGGGGAGACTGAAGTCTCCCCTACGAGAGATAATAACGGACTTTTCGCAGTGGAATCAATTTTGAATTTTTAATTAGTAAAGGGAAACTAGTGTTTTCCCTTTAAACATAATACTCCTGGTATTGATAGAATAAAACGGAGTAGAAAAACTACATTATAGCCACATGTAGAATAGTATTGCAATTTAATAATCGTCGACCGAAGGGAGATTTGTATATGACCAATAACGACATAGTAAAAAAAGGACAGGAATATGTTATGAATACCTATGGTCGTTTTCCAATAGCGCTGGTCAAGGGAAAAGGTTCTTACGTATGGGATGCCAGCGGTAAACAGTATCTCGATTTTGTAGCAGGAATTGCGGTATGTGTACTCGGCCACAGCAATGATGATCTGAATAAAGTGCTTAAAGAGCAGGCCAGGGATTTATGGCATGTATCCAATCTTTACTGGATAAAGTCCCAGGTGGAAGTGGCAGAAAAACTGGTAAACGAATCCGGACTCGATAAAGTATTTTTCTGCAACAGCGGAGCAGAGGCCAACGAAGCAGCAATCAAACTTGCTCGCAAATATTTTTATCGTCAGAAGGAAGGTAATAAAAACCATATTATAGTTTTTAAGGGATCTTTTCATGGACGGACCCTGGCGACAGTTGCTGCTACAGGACAACCAAAATACCAGGAGGGGTTTGCCCCGCTGCCAGAAGGGTTTGAATACGCCGAATTTAACAACCTGCCTTCAGTAAAAAAGGTCCTCAATGAGGATACCTGTGCTATTCTGGTAGAACCTGTACAGGGAGAAGGAGGGATAAGACCTGCACAATTGGATTTCTTAAGAGGACTCAGAAAGATCTGTGACCAGGAAGGATTATTACTAATCTTTGATGAAGTACAATGCGGAATGGGCAGGACAGGGAAATTCTTTGCTTCCCAGGCCTATGGTGTAAAGCCTGATATACTTACTATGGCAAAGGGACTGGGTGGGGGCTTTCCTATTGGGGCCATGCTGGCTGCTGAAAAAGCTGCAGGCGGGTTTGCTCCGGGAGACCATGCTTCAACCTTTGGAGGCAATCCCCTGGCTGCAGCCGTAGCCAACCGTGTGGTGGAGACAGTAGCCAGTAAAGATTTTCTCGAGAAAGTTAACACAATGGGGTATTATCTGGCCGAAGCTTTGAAAAAAGTCAGCGATAATAGGATTATAGAGGTTCGAGGAAAGGGATTAATGCTGGGGGTTGAGTTTAATACAGAGGTCAAGGAACTTATAGAAATATGTATGAAAAAAGGATTACTGTTAGTTGGTGCGGGATCCAAGGTTATACGTTTTGTACCCCCGTTGACAGTAAATGAGACCGAAATCAATAAAGCAGTAAATATATTAAAAGATGCATTAAAAGAATGGCAAACATGGAATTATAAGAAAACATGGGAGTGTGTACAGGAACAAATATCAATAAAAGATAGGAGTGGGGATGATGTTTGAAATTAAAGAAAATTTAAAGGGCCGCGATTTTATCAGCATACATGATTTCAGTACAGAAGAAATAAGCTATATGCTGGAAGTGGGAGCCGAGATTAAAAAAATGCAAAAAACAGGCCAATCTCATCATTATCTATCAGGTAAAACCCTGGGGATGATATTCCAGAAGTCTTCCACAAGAACACGGGTTGCCTTTGAAGTGGGAATGTATCAATTGGGAGGACATGCTCTTTTCCTCAGTCCTCGAGATATACAACTTGGTCGTGGAGAAACCATAAAAGATACTGCACTGGTACTTGCCCGGATGCTTGATGGAATAATGATTAGAACTTTTTCACATGACGAGGTGCTGGAACTTGCACACTGGGCATCGATTCCTGTGATAAACGGCCTGACCGATCTGCTTCATCCCACTCAGGTCATCGGAGATTTAATGACCATAAAAGAACATAAAGATAAGCTCAAGGGCTTAAAATGTGCTTTTATTGGTGATGGTAATAATGTAGCTCATTCACTGTTATTCGGTGGGGCAAAAGTAGGTATGGACGTAGTTGCAGCAACACCTCGTGGTTTTGAGCCCGATGCTAAAATACTTCAAATGGCCCAGGAGGATGCACAGGCTACCGGGGCAAAATTATGGGTAGTAGAGGATCCTACCGAGGCTGTAAGTGGTGCGGATGTTGTTTATACCGATGTCTGGGCAAGCATGGGTCAGGAAGACGAGGCTGACGAAAAAGAACAAAAATTCTTAAAATACCAGGTTAACACAAAGCTGATGAGCCTGGCGAAGAAAGATGCTATAGTCCTACACTGCCTGCCGGCAAAACGGGGGAAGGAAATCACCGATGAAGTCATGGATGGACCTCAGTCGGTGGTATTTGATGAAGCTGAAAACCGCCTGCATGCACACAAGGCAATAATGGCCGTTATAATGTAAGTCTTACCAGACTTACATTATAATTTTGAATTTTTAATTATTAATTATTAATTTTTAATTAAGGTAGGGAAATTTAAGTTTTTCCATTAATGACATAATTAATAGCATTGGGGATCAGAGCTTTCAACAACTCAAAATTAAAAACTTAAAATTGATTCCCTTGCAAAAACCTAAAACTTTTATAGTTTTTCTATATTATCTTATCTGTAGCAGATGCTTTAGCTTCCGCGTCA
>DAOUSQ010000026.1 GCA_030627145.1 Syntrophomonadaceae bacterium
AAGGGAAAGTACCGATATTTAACTCCTAAAGAAATAAACAGGTTAAAAAATATAGCAAGACAGTCTGTAAAATAAATAATTCAACTTTCGCAGTAGATATAAACTGCGCTACATTTAATTTTGAATTTTGAATTCTTAATTTTTAATTAGGGTAAGAAAACTAACGTTTTCTTTTGATTAATAGCTCATTTTCTTAGTAAGTCAAAACCGAAAATAACCTATCAGCTTCAAATTTATTTGTATAACGTTCTAATAATAAAAGGAAACGCGAAGCGTTTCTTCCTTAATTCAAAATTCAAAATTAAGAATTAAAAATTACATATGTTGCTGCGCAACATATGTCAAGTGCGAAACTTGAGTAAATAAAATGGGGTAGAAAAGTAGATGGTTGTTAAAATAAAACCGTATAGCGGACTGGGGAAATTGGACATTCTATATAAAATGCTGAAAAAACTTGAATGCGAGGTTCAGGATTACTGCCTGGTAGTTTTTGCTGGAGATAATGGTATCAGCAGTGAGAACACTAGTATTTATCATAATATGAAATCAACAGAAATAGTTAACAGCCATATTAGTGGCAGGGCTCCTACAGTAAATCTGTTAAAAAGGCTGGGGAAAAAAGAAATTATAGTGAATATAGGACTTAATTCACCGGTAGAGAATGGTGAAATTCTGAATTATAATGTAAAGCAAGGAAGTAATAGCTTTTTATTGGGAGATGCCCTTGAAAAAGGCGAAGTTATAGACGCTATAGATGCTGGTAGAATAGTTTGGGATAATATTTCACTTTCTAGTTTTGATATAGTAGGAGTTGGAGAAATAGGGGTTGGAGAAATAGGGGTTGCCAATACATTGTGTGCTGCTGGTCTGGTAGTGGCAGTTACGGGTCTTTCTCCAGAGTATCTGGTAGGAAGGGGTTCTTCTGATTGCAAAGTAATTAGAAAAAAAGTAGATATTATTATTAAAGCTCTGGAAAAACGGAGGCCAGAACCGGATAATGCTATTGACGTCCTGGCAAGATTCGGTGGACTTGAAATAGCTGCCCTGGCAGGTTTTATGTCCAGAGCAGCCGAGAAGAGAATACCAGTAATGCTGGATGGATTTGTTACTTCTGCTGCTGCATTACTTGCAAGTATGATAGACGAACGGGTGATTAATTATCTAATTGTTCCCAGTTTATCTGATCAAATAGGTCACCAGGTTATTCTGGATAAATTGGGATTGCAGGCAATTTTTGATCTGGATATCAATTATGGCGAAGGGCTTACTTCAGCAATTGGATTATTTCTTGCTGAAATGGCATCAAGTTTTAATAGGTTAACCTGAGGTAGTATAGTAAAATTTATTTATAAGAGTTCATATAAAGTGCCGGGGATCAGAATTAAGTTATAAAAAAACTATGTAATGGCAGTTAACTTTTTTGAATGGAGGAAGAATGGATTTGGCAAAACTTAGAATGCGGGTTCGTTTTGATTATATAGGCAGAGGGAGATCTGGCAAGCTGTTTCGCGGTAAAAATAGTGTGGAGTTGGCTGAAGAAGTGAGGGAGCATAAAGTATCTTTAATTCGTAATGTTCCTATGCAGGGAATTCAAATAGAAGACATAGATATGAGCCAGGAAGTATATTCTATTTGTGATGAAATTACCGGCAAAGTTATTGCTTTTGCTCCAATTATAATATGTTTTTGTGCTGATTCACTGGAAGATGCCCTTAAATTTACGATGAAAGAAGAGTTCAGGACAGTCGAAGTGCTGGATCCCGAGGATATTTCACTTTCTAAACTGGAGTTAGAAAGACTTCTTTTAAAAGCCAGTGAAGAATTATTAAGTTATAAAGATTATCTGGAAAAAAAGCTGGATAATTGGAATTAGTTCTGGATATCTATCTTAAGGAGTAGTTTTTCGAATTATTCCTATTTTTTTGTATTATATTATTCATAATAAGATGAAATTTAACAAAATATTAATTGATTTTCATAGAATACTGTTCTATTATTACTCAATGAGTGTTACTCAATAAAAAAATCAAGTGAAAGGAATAAGATTGGGAAAAATTATTATATTAGCAGGTGGGTTTGGCAGTGGAAAAAGTGAAATTGCTTTGAATTTTGCCATGCAGGAAGCAGAAAAATCAAGTAATGTAATACTGGCAGACCTTGATCTGGTAAATCCATATTTTGCTTCCCGGGAATTAAAAGTTGACCTGGAAAAGAAAGGGATTCGTCTCCTATCCCCAGGGGGAGAGTTATCTTTTGGGGATGTTCCTAATCTTCCTTCTGAAATAATCGGTTTAGTAAGGCAGAATAATAATATGTTTATTGATCTTGCCGGAGATGAAGTTGGGGCACTGGTACTGGGTTATCTAAGCCAGTATATTTTTAAGAAAAGAAGTTATGATTTATTTCTAGTATTAAATCCATACAGACCGTTTGCCATGGATCAGCAGGACCTGCGAGAGTTAAAAATTTATCTCGAGAAAGCTGCACGTTTAAAGTTTACAGGTATAATTAGTAATCCAAATTTAGTTGAAGAAACTGATATCGATGTAATAATTGAAGGGCACCGAAGAGTGCTAGGTTTTGCAGAGTCGCTCAACATACCGATAAAGTACATTGTTGTTGAAGAAAAGTTTTGCAATAAACTTTTTCCTGTATATGGAAATACATTAAAGAAGATTAAAGTATATTTAAGGCCCGATTGGTTGTAGGGTTTTCCAGGGGAGGAATGTAGGATGGCTAAAGGGAGGGTGAGTTTTTGCACAGAACGCTGTAAAGCGTGTGAGCTCTGTGTAAAATTTTGTCCTCAGGGTATTCTGGGGTTAGATAATAGCACCATTAATGTTCTTGGATATCACCCGGTTACGGTATTAAAACCAGAGACATGTACTGGATGTGGCATGTGTGCACTTATGTGTCCTGATCTGGTAATAACCGTGGAAAGGGAGTGATGGTGTGAAAAAGATATTAATGAAAGGTAATGAAGCTCTGGCAGAAGGTGCAATAAGGGCAGGTTGTATGGCTTATTTTGGATATCCTATAACTCCATCGAGTGAGATGGCAGAATATATGGCAAGAAAATATCCCAAAATAGGTGGGACATTTGTTCAGGCTGAAAGTGAAGTGGCAGCTATTAATATGGTGTATGGAGCTGCTTCTACAGGGGCACGAGTTATGACAGCATCTTCGGGACCAGGAATAAGTTTAAAACAGGAAGGAATTTCATATATTGCCGAGGCTGAACTACCTTGTTTAATAGTAAATGTATCCCGGGGTGGACCTGGATTAGGAGGGATTCAGCCGGCTCAGTCTGATTATTTTCAGGCCACCCGGGGTGGTGGACACGGTGATTATCACATAATAGTTCTGGCTCCATCAAGTGTACAGGAAATGATGGATTATGCAATTGAAGCGTTTGATCTTGCTGATAAATATCGCATACCAGTTATGATTATGGCCGAGGGAACTCTAGGCCAGATGATGGAACCAATTATACCCAGAGAACCGGTTACAGAGTTTTATGATAAACCATGGGCTACAACTGGTTGTAAAAACAGGAAACCCAATATTATAAATACTCTGCATCTTTCGCCTGAAGGACTTGAGCAGCGGAATATTCATTTACAAGGAAAATATATGAAGATAAAGAACCAGGAAAAAAAGGCAGAGACATTTTTAATTGATGATGCTGAATTGGTAATAGTGGCTTTTGGCATAATGGCCAGGGTAGCTAAAAAAGCTATTATAGAGGCACGTAAAATAGGAATAAGAGCGGGTTTGATTAGACCTGTTACCCTCTGGCCGTTCCCGGATGATCAGATTAAGAAGGCCCTTGCCAATGCAAAGATATTTTTATCTGTTGAAATAAGCATGGGACAGATGGTAGAAGATATAAAACTGGCTGTGAATGGCAAAGTGCCTGTCGAATTCTATGGAAGAATAGGAATAACTCCCAATCCGGAAGAAATATTTAAACAATTAACTGTAATTGCAAAAAGGGAGGGATTCTAGTGAAAGTCATTGCTAAAAAGCCGGAGAGCCTGACAGATGCTAAATTCCATTATTGTCCGGGTTGTACTCATGGAATTATACACAGGTTAATTGCAGAGTGTCTTGATGAAATGGATTTGAGGGAAAATACTATAGGTATATGTCCTGTTGGTTGCTCCGTTCTGGCCTATGATTACTTTAATTGTGATATGTTAGAAGCTGCTCATGGAAGAGCACCAGCGATAGCAACCGGTATTAAAAGGTTACTTCCTGATAGATGTGTTTTTACCTACCAGGGTGATGGGGATTTAGCTTCAATAGGTATGGCGGAGATTATGCATGCATCAGCAAGGGGCGAAAATATAACGGCCATTTTTGTTAATAATACACTGTATGGAATGACTGGAGGGCAAATGGCCCCAACTACTTTACTTGGACAGGTTACGACTACTTCACCTTATGGGAGGACAGTAGAACAGGCAGGTTATCCCGTAAAAATGGCAGAATTATTGAGCCAGAATGAGGGATCTGCGTATATTAGCAGGATGGCAGTAAACAATCCAGCCAATGTAATAAAAACAAAAAAATTTATTAAAAAAGCCATTAAGACACAAATGTCTGGTAAGGGTTTCTCCATGGTAGAAATACTGTCAACATGTCCAACAAATTGGGGATTGAGCCCTGTGGATGCCCTTCAATGGTTGGAGGAAAACATGATACCTTATTACCCTTTAGGTGAATATAAAGTTAAGGAGGATAAGTAGAATGGACAGGGAAAAACAGATTCTTTTTGCGGGTTTTGGTGGACAGGGTGTATTATCAATGGGATTGTTTTTGACCCATATGGCGATGAACGCTGGAAAAAGTGTTTCGTGGGTTCCATCGTACGGAGCTGAGATGCGTGGGGGAACAGCTAATTGTCTTGTTACTATAGCTGATGAAGAGATAAGTTCACCAATTACAGAAAACCCGTGGATGGCAGTAATAATGAACCGTCCTTCACTTGATAAATTTGAAGAAAAGATTAAGCCAAATGGTACTATTGTTATAAATTCATCCATGGTGGATAGGATGCCCAACAGAAAAGATATAAACGTCCTGGAGCTGCCTGTTAATGAAATTGCAGAAAAACTGGGTAACACAAGAGGGGCTAATATGATACTACTCGGTGCTTACCTGAAAAAAACAGGGGTAGTTGAGGCAGAAAAAGCCATGGAGCATTTCAAAACAATATTCAAGGATAAAGAAGAGTCAATAATAGAGAAGAATAAAGAGGCTTTTTTGACTGGAGTGCAGTACGCCCGGGAAAAATGGTAGGTTCAGTCAGTAAATACTTAATAGAATAATAGCTCTGGTGACCGCTACTCTCGAGTACCGGTCATTTTTGATTTATGGGCTAGTTGTGTATTTATGGATAAACTCTCTTTAAGGGGCATAATAATAGAAGAGAAACATATACCCGAGGGGGTGGTTCATTGAAGAAATTTGCTGATATGGTGGAAAAATATCTTATTCGTTTTATTGTTTTGGGATTAGTTATTCTTGTTCTGGTCCAGGGGGTTATGACCAGAGAGCCTATGCGTTTCTACCTTAGCTGGGAAGAAAGAATGGAAGGACAGAGTATAGAATTTCCGGTCAGTTCGGAAAACAAAAATATAGAAAAAGATTTAAATAAACAGATTAATTCCCCCTATGCTCTGATTACCCTGTCAATTGATCAATTTTATTCTCTGCCAAAAAGTATAATTCTGGTAAATGGTGAGGAAAAAGCTAGTTTTACAAACAAGGAGATAAATCTAGAATTAATGGCGGGAGACATTGTGGAAATAGATTCGCGATATTATAATTTTCCAATTGAATATAAAATAGAAGATATTTCCGATAATGTTGCCTATCCTGAAGAAGGAAAAGTTTTTACGGCAGACAAGAGCATAGTAATGATAGGTAAAGTTATAGTAAAATAGATATGGAAAAAGATTTAAGGGTGGGATAGCTATTGCAAATAGGAAGTAAAATAGTAGCGACAGCGGCAATAAAAATGGCGCTTTCTTCTTCCCGGCAAGATGAGGGGTTATTAAAAAGGGAATTATTCACAAAATGGGGAATCAAAGCGGTAGCAGTTGATTACGGAGGCGAATTTATCAATTCTGTAAGTAAAATAGTTGAACGTTCAGTTGTTGCGGCAAAAAGGGAAGGTGTTATTAAAGACACCCATGCAGATGAAGGCGCAGTAGCGGGTGCAACTCGAGAAGCTGTAGCTCAAATTATGACCAAAGCGCTGGGTCTAAATATAGGCGGGAAAATAGGCATTGCCCGGCATGGGGATCATGTGAGTGTGGCAATATTTATGGGAATAGGACTGCTACATCTTGATGAGGTCGCGATTGGGCTTGGGCACAGAGCTGTATCCTGATACCCGTCATGTAATTAGACGCAGGCTCACTACGCTCGCACGCAGATTTTAAGGATTAACGCTGATTTTTTTTATAGTGTAGAATTTCGGAATATTATTATCTGATGGTGACACAATGAGGGTCATGGAGGCCAATTTAATGAAAGGCAGATGAACGTATCTATGGCAGTAAGAGGAATCAGGGGTGCCACGACGGTAAACGAAGACCTGACTGAAGAGGTATTACAAGCAACCTGTGAATTATTAAAGGTAATGCAAAAAGAGAATAGTTTTAAAATAGAAGATATAGCAAGTGCTCTATTTACAGTTACTTCAGATATAAGATCGGCATTTCCTGCTGAAGCTGCGCGTTCCATAGGGTGGGACAAGGTGCCTTTAATGTGTTTCCAGGAAATAGAAGTGTCCGGGGCTCTACCCAGGTGTATACGTGTACTTCTTCATATTAATACTGATAAATGCCAGATGGAGGTTAAACATATTTACCTAAAAGAAGCTCAATCTCTGAGACAGGATCTTGTTGACTGAACTTTAAGCTGCCAGCCTTGCATTAATCGTGATCAAACTTTTAGATTGTAGACATGATTCATTACCACAAAATGAAGACCGGTCCCATTGGAAATAAATGATTTAATTATTTTGATTCTCTAATATTTGCCTTATAAAAAGGGCTATTTATTAAAAGTATAGTGTCCAAGAGTGTGGGATTTTGTACTTTGTTTCTTACATCTAACCTCTTACGTCTTACTTATATATTTTAACTCATATACATCACTGCGACGCTGCTTTAAGAGCGGTAACTCGTTGCGAACCCTGTCTATAGTGGATAAATCCAATTCGGTGCAGAGGATTTGCTCTTTTTCATCAGCCTCGCCTATTATTGTTCCCCAGGGATCGACTATCATAGAGTGGCCCCATGCCTGATAACTGGCTTCCATATTTCGTGCTGGTGAGGCAGCAATTACATATAATTGATTATCAACGGCCCTGCTTCGCATTAATAGTTCCCAGTGGGCAGGTCCGGTAGTCAGGTTAAATGCTGCAGGTATAATAAGCAACTGGGCACCTTCAAGGGCTGCAGCCCTTGCTAATTCAGGAAAACGGCAGTCAAAACAGATCATAAGCCCAAAGCAGATAGATTTATAGTTAATAACACTTATCTTTTTACCTGTAGTCAGGGTGTCTGATTCTTTAAAGGATATATGTCCGGGAATATTTATATCGAAAAGATGGATTTTTCGATGCCTGCCTATAAGTTTTCCTTTTTCATCAAAAACAAAACTGCTGTTATAAATTTTCCCATTGTGATCCCGTT
The DNA here is from genome assembly GCA_030627145.1 of Syntrophomonadaceae bacterium. The sequence continues at coordinate 7,713 of DAOUSQ010000026.1, forward strand.
CAACTATAGAACCGCCAACAATACAGACGCCGTTTTTTTTTGCTGCTTCAGCCAGGAAATCTGTTGTTGGGCCTGGATAGGACTCAGCGTAAGAAGGGAAGAGGGAAGCTTGGTAGGGAGCATTAAAGATTTCAGGCAGTACTATAAGTTCAGCTCCTATTTGTGCAGATTTTTTTATCATTTCCCCGGCTTTCTTCAGGTTTGCATTTTTTTTATTGGTAACTTTCATTTGACATATAGAAACTCTAATTTTTTTAATCATATTTAACCTCCAGTTCTATTCCACGTAACCTGCGCCGACGCCCCTTTTCCGGACAATTTTTATTTTCTAGCATTATCCACAATCCTTCTAAAATAATAGGTATCATAGAGATATCTTTATTAAAAGATATTTTTCTTGAAATATTTTATTAGTATCATATACGAGTATTTACTATATTATTTGATTTTTGAAGTTTTTCAAATGTTTAACTGGATATTTTAATGAAATATTTGCTGGAAAATCTATATTGCTATTCTCAAAGATTGGCTATTACTTGACAAGTCAATAAATATACGGCTGAATATTATATAAGATTATTTTTGCAAAAGCATATGTTTAATAGTCTATTGTAATAAAAAAAGAGAAGCATATTTTTTTGGAGGAGAACCATGAAACCATTTAAACTGGCTTCCCGGGAGTATAAAAAAGAAGATACAGTAGTGGAAATAACAACTACAGGTAAACCGGTGGTTATTGGCGAAGGATACTGTACTATTATTGCCGGACCCTGTGCTGTGGAAAACAGGGAAGACTATTTAAGTATTGCATGTTTATTAAAATCAGCGGGTGCTGATATTTTACGGGGTGGACTATTTAAACCTCGTACGTCGCCATATTCTTTCCGGGGTCTGGGAAACGACGGCATAGATATTATGCTTGAGGCTCGCCAGCTTACGGGCCTTCCCCTGGTTACGGAGATAATGGATATTAGAGACCTGGATAGTATGTATGAACATATTGATATTTTACAGGTAGGCAGCAGAAATATGCAGAATTTCTCGTTATTGGAAGAATTGGGAAAGCTCAGTAAACCGGTTCTTCTTAAACGGGGTTTATCGGCTACGATTGAAGAATGGTTGTTAGCGGCAGAGTATTTGTTAAATGGAGGGAATAACAAAATTATATTATGTGAACGGGGTATAAGAACGTTTGAGCCTTATACTCGCAACACAGTGGATATAGGAGCAGTGCCCTTAATAAAACATCTTTCTCACCTACCTATAATTGTAGATCCCAGCCATGCTACGGGTAAGTGGAAGATGGTAAGCCCGGTAGCTAAAGCAGCGATAGCAGCCGGAGCTGATGGTATTATGGTTGAGGTCCACCAGGATCCTGACAGGGCTTTGTCAGATGGGAAACAATCGCTTACACCGGGTAATTTTGTGGCCATGTATAAAGAACTTACCCAAATAGCTGCAGTAAATAATAAGAAATTAAATTAGGATTAATATTAAAGCAATATTTGCTTAGAGCAGTTGATAACTATTTTTTTTTCTTCAAAAAAGTTTTTTATAAAATTTTGATTCCCCTGCAAAAACCTGAAACTTTTATAATTTTTCTATATTATTTGTAGCGGACGCTTTAGCTTCCGCGTCAAATGCCGAAGAATTAGTATCCTGATTTTAGAGGAGCCTGAAGTCTCCCCTACGAGAGATAATAACGGGCTTTTCGCAGTGGAATCAAATTTTATGTATGATGTTATAAAGTTTGAGTACAGATGAGGCATTTTCGTTTGTGCTCTTTATTTTTTAGTTTATTTTATTTTTCCTATGAAAGGAATAAAGGCTTTGATCTACTTGCAGTAAGTTTTTCATAACACTTCTAAAGAATAAAAAATATTATTTGCCTCAAACTAAGAAAAAAGAGAGGCAGTAATGATCGGGGATAGATTTAAGAGTCAACTGAGTGATTTAAAATGGTATGTAAGTTCTATTTCTATTGATAAAATAAACCACCATCCTATAACCAGTGTTATCAAATATTGATTTATTTTATTGAATTTGTTTGCAAGATGGTATAGTCTATAAATTGTAGGATAGCAGAGTTTTAAAATGTAGTATGGTAGGATGGTGGGAAATATTAGCAATGGGCTGAGTGGCTGTTGGTGAGTTTTTTCGCTAATGGCTTTTTTATTTCTTACCCTCCAGCGAAAAAAAGGAGGAAGAATGAAAAAATGATAGTTGTAATGGAGAAAAATGCAGATTCTAATCAATTTGATCTCGTTTGTATGAAATTAAAGAAAAAAGGCTTTAGAGTTCACCTGTCCCAGGGTGTGGAAAGGACAATAATAGGGGCAATAGGTGAGCGAACTCAGGAAGTTATGGATTTTTTTGAAGTGCTGCCAGGAGTAGAGAAAATAATACCTGTTACTCAACCTTTCAAGCTGGCTTCCCGGGAGTTTCAACAGGAGCCTACAGTTGTTAAAGTCAGAGACGTTATAATAGGTGATAGTAGTATACAGATTATTGCTGGTCCCTGTGCTGTAGAAGGCCGGGATAAATTTTTAGAAGCCGCCTTGCTGGTTAAGGAAGCAGGA
>DAOUSQ010000050.1 GCA_030627145.1 Syntrophomonadaceae bacterium
AAAGAAATAAAATATATTAAAACATTTATGCAAACAATTAATAAAGTACTCAAATATCCTGATTTCAGTACTTTTTCTGAACGCAGGATGATACAAGAGATAAGCAAATATGTAGTAGAGAGGGCAAGGATGTATGCGAGGTGTTAATAAGTTAGGAGTTAGGTGTAAGGAGTTTTTATAATCAAGATTTATCAATGAATATTTGCCTTACGCCTACTCTTAACCTATATATTAATTTGTTATTTAATTTATTTTACGATTAATACAGGGATATTTACTAATCGTGATATTTTATCTGATACGCTTCCAAAGGCTAATTCCTGAAATTTGTTAAGCCGACGACTACCCATTATAATAAGATCATATTCGCCATCGTTTTCAATTACATCTATTATCAGGGCTGCGGGGTCGCCTCCTCCCCGTTTTAGTTTACATACGACATTCTTTTCATTAAGTGTTTTTTCATACTGTTTGAGTAATACCAGTGATTTGTGTCTCAATTCGTCTAATTTATCCTGGTTGTGCAGCTTGGTAATGTCGACACTGCTGCTATCATAGACGTTGAAAAGGACAAGATCCTTAATTACACCTGCTTCTGCAAGATCACCAGCTTTTTCAACTGCACGGTGTGATTGCTCCGAATCATCAACAGCTACTAATACTTTTTGAAAAATAGGATTTGTCAAATCAGGTCCTCCTTTAATTATTAGTGATTGAATGTTGATAGGTGAAATAAACTGCTAATAATGTTATTTATGTTGTGATTATATCAAATCTTGACTATACTAACAAAATGAATAAAACTTTTTTTAAAGAAACTTTGGGAGGTAAATATATGGCGGGAAAAATTAAAGTAATCGTAACCGGGGCCCTGGGGAAAATGGGACTAGAAACTGTTAAAGCAGTTATAAAGGATGGTGAGCTTGAATTAGTGGGTGTCGTAGATACAAAGGCTAAAGGAGAAACAATTTCTGGGATTACCGGGATGAGCAATTATGATATGCCAATAGACAAAGACCTGGATCAATTAATAGACCGGGTAAAACCCGATGTAATGATTGATTTTACAAACCCCCAGGCAGTTTTTAATAACAGTAAGACAGCCCTGAATAAACAAATAACGTGTGTGGTAGGTACTACAGGATTAAACGAGATAGAAATAAAACAGTTGGAAAAACTGTCTACTGATAAAAAGGTAGGAATTGCTATAATACCTAATTTTGCTATTGGGGCAGTTTTGATGATGAAGTTTGCCCGTGAAGCAGCCCAGTATTTTCCTGATGTCGAAATAATAGAACTCCACCATGACCAGAAAATGGATGCACCTTCAGGTACTAGCATAAAAACAGCCGAGATGATTAATCAAAATCGGGTATCCCGTCCTCCGAAAAATATCCGGGAGTTTGAGAAAATAGCCGGGAGCCGGGGTGGTGATGTTGATCAGGTAAGGATTCACAGCGTTAGATTGCCTGGGTTAATAGCTCACCAGGAAGTTATTTTCGGTGGGGTAGGGCAAAGCCTTAAGATAAGGCATGATTCTTATGACCGAGTTGGTTTTATGCAGGGTGTAATTATGGTAGTGAAGAAAATGGTGGGGACAACAGGACTGGTTTATGGGATGGAAAACCTGCTCTAACTTTTTTAGAGAATAGTGAATAGATGAGGTAGGGAAAGCTGGCGCTTTCCCTGTTTTATTTTGTTAGTAGACGCGGGTTCGCTTCGCTCACCGGGGGGACCTGCGGTCCATTTTTTTGACACGTTGGGGGTAGATGCAGTGGCGTTTTGCTTACGTGCGTTATTTCTTTGGGATATGGATATTAAATATGAATAAAAGAAAAAAGCGTTAGCTTTTTTCAACAGAAACTATTCTCTATTCACTATTCACTATTCTCTAAAAAAGATTTATGTCTATCTGTGGTTAATTAAAAGGACAGCTGTATTAGTTAAAGTGCGGGTATGGATAAGCACCACCTTTGGTAGTTTTACATATAATGCTATTAATTGTAGCTATAAATATAAAGTAAAAGGGGGGCTTGTGGTGAGTTCGGTCCTATCTGGAATAAAAATAGCCGTGCTTGGTGGAGATGATAGAGAACTAATTCTGGTTTCACAGCTTGTTAAAATGGGGGCTACTGTCGTTGTTGCTGGTTTTCCTAAAGAAATGCTGGGCCATGGCGCATTTGCTGTTAACACGGTTAATGAAGCCTGTAGAGGAGCGGAAGTTGTAATTATGCCTTTGCCAGGTACAAATCCCGAGGGGGTAATCAGGGCTGTTTACTTATCGGATGAGCTGAAATTAACGGAAAAAGCAGTAAGCAGTATGGCAAAAAATGCCCTGGTAATTATAGGTTCAGCTCGCCAGTACTTGAAGGATTGGGCCGATAAATATGGTTTTACCCTGCTGGAAATTGTAGAAATGGATGAAATTGCAATATTAAATTCAATTCCCACAGCAGAAGGAGCAGTTCAAGTAGCTATGGAGGAAAGCCGGATAACAATTCATGGAAGCGAAACATGCATTGTGGGTTTTGGCCGCGTTGGAGTAACTCTAGCTAGAACGCTGAAAGCACTGGGCTCAAATGTAACCGTAGTTGCCAGAAACGAAGGACAGCTGGCGAGGGCCTGTGAAATGGGCTGCAGAAGATGTTCTTATGCAAAACTAAGTAATGCAATGAGCACAAGTGACATGATTTTTAATACTGTTCCCCATCTGGTTTTGGATAAAAATGTTTTAAAATATGCCAATCCAGAAATTGTAATAATTGATCTTGCTACTCAACCCGGTGGAACAGACTTTGAAGCAGCCAATGTTTTTGGGCTAAAGGCAATTCTTGCTCCGGGGCTTCCCGGCAAAGTTGCTCCTGTTTCAGCAGGTAAAATTCTTGCAGATGTTGTCCCCCGGTTAATTATCAATGAACTTACCAGAATGGATAAGGATTTGCTTTTTGGTCAGCAGGGAGGTGGAGGCAGTGAATGAGGTGAGAGCAGCCCGGTTAAGAGGGATTAGAATAGGTGTTGTCTTGACTGGTTCCCATTGTACTATTGAAAAAGTTATTCCACAGTTAGAAGTTTTAAAAGAAGAAGGTGCAGAAATATCTCCTGTATTTTCATATACAGTTGACCAGGTTGATAACCGGTTCTATAAAGTACAAGATTTAAAGGACCAGATAGAAAAAATTACTGATAAAGATATTATTAATACTATTGTAGGTGCAGAACCTATTGGGCCTAAAAAGCTCCTGGATATAGTAATCATTGTTCCAGCTACAGGAAATACTATAGCGAAACTAGCCAATGGTATTATAGATACACCGGCTTTGATGGCTGTAAAAGCACATTTACGAAATCAAAGACCAGTAGTAATTGCCATTTCTACTAATGATGCTCTTAGTATAAATGCGAGGAACATTGGGTTGTTATTAAATATGAAAAATATTTATTTTGTACCGTTTAGACAGGATGATCCAGTCCAAAAAGCCAGTTCACTTGTTGCAGATGTAGATCAAATAACAGATACAATTATTTGTGCATTACAGGGTAACCAAATCCAACCAATAGTATTGGGGCCAGTGGTAAATTCTTGAGAATAAAGAAGTTAATGTGCTAAAATACTCATTAGATGTTATTGGTAGGAGGTTTTTTTGTGACAGATGGTATAAAATTAGCGGTAGTTGGGGCAACTGGTGCTGTTGGGCAGGAAATGTTAAAGATTTTAGCGGAGCGGGATTTTAAAATAAAAGAACTTATCTGCCTGGCGGATCCTCGTGAAGAAGGAACTAAAATAAAATTTAAAGAAGATACTTTTACAGTAAAGGCAGCCAGTGCCGAAGCTTTTAAAAATGCTGATATAGCTTTATTTGCTGTTGGCACAAATATAAGTAAACAACTTGCACCCATGGCGGTGGAAAACAATTGTGTTGTAATTGATAATAGTTATGCTTTTCGCCTGGATGATAATGTTCCATTGGTAGTACCCGAGGTAAATCCTGATGATATTGCTCTTCATAAAGGTATAATTGCTAATCCTAATTGTTCAACTATAATAATGGCAGTGGCGATTAATCCAATTCATAAAATTGCAAAAATCAAAAGAGTGGTAGTTTCTACGTATCAAGCAGTATCAGGGGCTGGAAAAGCTGGTTTTGATGAACTTGACAATCATACAATAGCTCATATGAATGGGAGTGCTCCTAGATTGGAGGTATTTAACTATCCTATTGCTTTCAATGTTATCCCGCATATAGATGATTTTGTTGAAGATGATTACACCAGGGAAGAAATGAAGATGGTGTGGGAAACCCGTAAAATAATGCATGTTCCTGATCTTAAGATAGCTGCGACTGCAGTAAGGGTTCCGGTATACAGGAGTCACTCGGAAGCAATCAGCCTGGAAACCGAAGAACCTGTATCAGTAGAGACAGCCAGGCGTATTTTATCTGAGTCACCGGGAATAGTAGTCCAGGATGATCCTTCAAAAAACCTGTATCCTATGCCGCTTTATACTTCAGATAAAGATGAAGTTTATGTAGGAAGGATCAGAAAAGATATTTCTACAGATAATGGTATTGTGATCTGGGTAGCTGCTGACCAGATTAGAAAAGGTGCAGCTACCAATGCTATCCAAATAGCTGAGATAGTTGTTGATAAAAACCTTTATTAAGAAGGTGTATATATTTGAAAATAGCTGTGCAGAAGTTCGGAGGAACTTCTCTTGCCACTGCTGATTTCAGATCCCGGGTCTGTGAAATAGTTGAGTCTACGAAAGCCGAAGATAATAGTGTTGTAGTTGTTGTATCGGCTATTGGCAGGGAAAATGATCCATATGCTACTGATACATTTATTAACATGGTAAAAAAGGCCAATCCCAATCCTTCGCCAAGAGAACTCGATTTTATCATGTCTTGTGGCGAATTAATTTCGGGAGTATTACTGGCCACGCAACTGTCTTCTCGGGGAATTGAAGCGAGATTTTTAAATGGTGAGCAGGCTGGAATAGTTACAGATGGCAATTATGGAAATGCCCATATATTATATATAAATCCAAAGAATATTATTAGCTGCCTGGAGAATAATATTGTACCGGTAATTGCCGGGTTTCAGGGTGTGAGTGAAAATGGTGAGTTAACTACACTGGGGCGGGGGGGAAGTGATACTACTGCCAGTGCTCTGGGTGTAGCATTAAATGCAGATATAATTGATATTTTTACCGATGTTGAAGGGGTTATGACTGCTGACCCGCGTATTGTGGAAAATGCCAGGCTTCTCAGTGCCATAACCTATAATGAAATATGCCAGTTATCTCGAGAAGGAGCGAAGGTTATTCATCCTCGAGCTATTGAAATAGCTATGCAAAATGGGATACCACTTAGAGTGAGGTCTACCTTTAGTAGTTCGACCGGCACACTGGTAACCAATCAAACGCAGGGATTGAGTAATTCAGTACAAATAATTCGAGATAATTTAATAACGGGGATTACCCACACATCGAATATTGCTCAAATAAGAATTAATAATAGTGGTTCAAGGGATAAGAAGGGTATTGAACTTAAAGTCTTTAAATCGCTTGCGCTTGCAAATATTAGTGTCGATTTTATGAATGTTCAACCTGAGATCATACTATTTACTGTTCCAGCAGATACAGCAAATAGAACCATTGCAATTCTGGAAAATATTGATCTTTATCCTGATGTGGAAATGGAATGTGCTAAGGTAGCAGTTGTAGGAGCAGCAATGACCGGGGTACCAGGAATAATGGCCAGGGTTGTTGAAGCTTTAAGTGAAAGTGATATACCAATTTTACAGTCTGGGGATTCGTATACTAATATCTGGTGCCTGGTTAAAAGAGAACATATGGAGAGGGCTGTAAAAGCACTCCATGATAAATTTAAATTAGGAAATATTTAAGAGGTGGTGGTATAATGTCGGCCCCGAGATTGATGACAGCTATGATAACTCCGTATTACGATAACCTGGAGGTGAACTTTGATAAAGCAGGAAAAATAGCCGAGTATCTTTGTAACAATGGCAGTGAGGGAATTGTTGTATGTGGAACTACAGGGGAGTCCCCTGTTCTAACTCCCAGTGAAAAATTACAGTTGTTTGCTACTGTAAAAGATATGGTTGGTAAAAGGGTACCGATTTGGGCAGGTACTGGTTCTAACGATACCAGACAGTCAATAGAATTAAGCCGCGATGCAGAAGGATACGGTGTGGATGGCATAATGTTGGTAACTCCTTATTATAATAAACCCAGCCAGGAAGGGCTGTACCAGCATTTTAAACAGATTGCAGAAAGTGTTTCTGTTCCGGTAATGGTCTATAATGTTCCCGGACGTACCAGTGCAAATCTGCTGCCTGCTACTGTTGCCCGACTGGCCGAAATAGAGAATATTGTAGCTATAAAAGAGGCCAGCGGGAATATGGACCAGGTATCTGAACTAAAGAAACTGGTTTCCGATAAGATTATGATATATTCCGGGGATGATTCTATGACTTTGCCTATGATGGCACTGGGTGCCCGGGGGGTTGTAAGTATAGCTTCCCATCTAGTGGGTATGGAAATAAAGCATATGATTGAGGCTTTTGCTGCAGGTGATTTTGAAAAAGCTTTAAACCTGCACCTTAAATTATTCCCTGTATTTAGAGGGTTATTTGTTACAACTAATCCGGTACCATTAAAAGAGGCTTTAAACCTTCTGGGGATGGATGTAGGGGGCTTAAGACCGCCGCTTTGTTTTGCGGATGAAAATGAAAAGGCTTTTATTAAGGAATTACTAGTTAGCAATAATTTATTAAAATAGAACTCCATGATACACATGGTGTTTATTAATTAAGAATTTGAAATTCAAAATTAAAAAGTGATTCCACTGCGAAAGGTCCGTCATTATCTCTCGTAGGGGAGACTTCAGTCTCCTCTGAAATCAGGATACTAATTCTTCGGCATTTGACGCGGAAGCTAAAGCATCCGCTGCAAATAATATAGAAAAATTATAAAAGTTTTAGGTTTTTGCAGTGGAATCAAAAGTCTTTTCGCAACCTAAGAATGAAATGAGCAGACAATTTTACGTAACTGAAATCCCATCTATTTTAACACAAGATTTTTATGACATGGATAGACTATCTGGCCTATCCTAATTTTTTACATATAAATTTACCTTCAAGAAAGGTAAAGGAAGTTGTATTGAGTCTTATAATGGACTATAATAAAGCAACT
>DAOUSQ010000091.1 GCA_030627145.1 Syntrophomonadaceae bacterium
AAAATCCCCCAAAAACGGGGGATTATGGGCCCACCAGGATTCGAACCTGGGACCAACCGGTTATGAGCCGGTGGCTCTTCCAACTGAGCTATAGGCCCTTAAATACTCTAAAACCCCGCAAGAGTTAGTATATTAAATATCTCTAAAAAGGTCAATAGTAAATCTCTAATATTTGCGGAATTTATTTGAATTAAAAAGCGGTAACTTTTGAGGGTTACCGCTCAAATTTACACTGGCTCCCCGAGTAGGATTCGAACCTACAACCCTCCGGTTAACAGCCGGATGCTCTACCGTTGAGCTATCGAGGAATGTCCCAACGAAAGATATTATATATCGCTATTGCCTGCTTGTCAAGATGACATTATCAAATATGGCGATTTATTAACGAGTAGACTTTCGTCTCTCACCTTTTACGTCTTACGTCCTATTCAATATAGTCTTTGAGCTTCTTACTGCGAGAAGGGTGTCTGAGTTTTCTCAAGGCCTTGGCTTCTATCTGTCTTATTCTTTCCCTAGTAACTCCAAACTCCTGTCCCACTTCCTCAAGTGTCCTGGGTCTTCCATCATCCAGGCCAAACCTTAATTTAAGAACCTTTGCTTCCCTTTCAGTAAGAGTATTCAATATTCTATCCAGGTGTTCTCGCAATAGAACAAACGAAGCTGATTCTTCCGGAGATTCTGCATCTTCATCAGTAATAAAATCACCCAGGTGGCTATCGTCTTCCTCCCCAATAGGGGTTTCGAGCGAAACTGGTTCCTGAGCTACTTTCATTATTTCAATTACTCTATCTACTGGAATATCCATTTCATCTGCTATTTCAGCCGGTACAGGTTCTCTCCCCAGTATCTGCAGTAAACTTCTCTGAACCCGTGATAATTTATTTATCGTTTCTACCATATGCACTGGAATTCTAATAGTCCGTGCCTGGTCAGCTATCGCCCTGGTTATCGCCTGTCTTATCCACCAGGTAGCATAAGTGCTAAATTTATATCCTCTCCGGTAATCAAATTTTTCCACGGCCTTCATAAGCCCTAAATTACCTTCCTGGATAAGGTCGAGAAATAACATACCTCTTCCAACATAACGTTTAGCAATACTTACAACCAGGCGGAGGTTAGCCTCAACTAGTTTCCGCCTTGCCTCCTCCTGTCCAGCCTCTATCCTCTGGGCAAGATCTACTTCTTCAGATGCAGTAAGTAAACGCACTCTCCCGATTTCTTTCAGGTACATTCGAACCGGGTCATCAATTTCTATTCCGTCAGGAATGACGACTTCTTCAGTCTCAATGTTTTCCTGTTCGTTTTCCTCATCATCAGCTTCATTTTCTGTTTTTACGTGTATACCCAACGATTGAAGATGTTCATATATATCATCTATCTGATTGGCCTCCAGGTGGAAACCCTGTAAATCATTCGTAATTTCCTGATAGGTTAAGTTCCCTTTTTTCTTTCCCTTTTCAGCCAAAACACTTATTGATTCTGCAAGTTTTTTATCCAGTTTCATTCCCCCCCCCCTCCTGGGTGTTATTTAAGAATGTATCTAGATTTAGAATAAATTTTAACAAATTGTCAAAATCCCCTTTATCTTTAAGCATATTTAGATTTCGATATATATTACGCCAATGCGATTTCCACTTAAGTAGTTTAACTTTATTGATAAATTCTTCTAGTTCAATATCTGTTAACTGAATACCTTCTTCTATCAACAAAACTATTTTTGCTAATGAAGCCCCCAGCCCTTTCCTGGAAGCAACCCGTCCTAGATTTTGTAGATTATTATCTTCCGGTTCCACAAGTTCCTCATATAATTGTGCCAGAGCCTTATATTCGGGCCTGGCGAAAAAAGTAAGTCCAATTGCCTGTTTAACCTTTTTAAAAACCTCTTTATTGTTAAGCATAGCTGCCAATATTTTCTCTTCTAAGCTATAATTGCCGTATTTTATATTATCCCTTACTATTTCAGTTTTATTCCTTTTTATACCTTTTTTCTTCTGTTTTGGTGGATTAAACTCCCTGTATATTAAATTCTCTTCAAGTTGAAGTTTTTGAGCAAGGATTTTTGTGTAGTAATCTTTTTCCAGTTCACTGTTTAACAGGGTTATGTCTCCCTTTAAAGAATTTAATATTCGAATTTTGCTCTCTAAGTTAAGCACTTTTTCGTTATTAATATATCTATTTATCTTAAATTCTATATAACTTATTTTATTATTCTTTATAAATTGCAAAAATTCCTCTTTTTTAGAAGAATCTAAATATTCATCAGGATCTTTACCACCCGGAAGAGTTACTACCGACACTTTAAGCCCCTCTTCAGTAAGAATATTTATGGCTCTCATTGTTTCCCTCTGTCCTGCTTCATCGCCATCATATAAAATCAGAACCTTTTCAGTGTACCTCCCCAGGAGTTTTGCCTGTTCCCTGGTAAATGCAGTACCCAGAGAAGCAACAGTATTCTTAATATCTGCCTGATATAATCTAATACAATCCATGTAGCCTTCAACTAATATGGCCTCATTATTCTTTCGGATAATATCACGAGCCTGAAAAAGTCCATATAATGTCTTTCGTTTAGAAAAAATCTCTGTCTCTGGCGTATTCAAATATTTAGGAATTCCATCATCTAGGACTCTGCCTCCAAATCCTATAATTTCCCCATTATAGTGATAAATAGGAAACATTATCCGTTTTCTAAATAAATCATAAAATCTATTCTTATTTTCATTACGTTTTATTAGTCCCGATAGTTTTACGTGTTTTTCTAAAAACCCTTTTCTAAGAAGATATTCTTCAAGTCCTGTCCAACTATCCAGAGCATATCCCAACTGGAAAGTTTTTATGGTCGGTGCATCTATTCCGCGTTTCTTTAAATATTCCCTGGCAGTTTGAGCTTGATTGCTCAATAAAACCTGGTTGAAAAAATCTGCTGCTGCCTGGTTTACTTCAATAATTTTTTTTCTTTCACTTGACTGCTTATTATTACTGGAACTAATAAGCTGTATTCCCGCCCTGGAAGCCAGCAGCTCAACGGCTTCTTTAAATTCAATTCCCTCTCGTTTCATTACAAAAGAAAAAATATCCCCACCAGTATGGCACCCAAAACAATAAAACATATTTTTGTCTGGAGTAACACTAAATGATGGAGTTTTTTCCTGATGAAAAGGACATAATCCCCAGTAACGATTACCCTTGCGATTCAGGTTAACAGTTTCTGATATTATATCTACTATATCCAGCCGTGATTCTATATCACGAAGAAGTTGATCATCATAGTACCTTCTCATTACCTTCACCTACTATTCTATGTTTATCGCAAAAATCCTTCTAAATATACGAACTTTGTCAAAATATATGTAATTAGACATCTTGATTCTTAACTTCCATTTGTTTTATCATCAAGCATAAGTGTTTTTTGAGCATTAGGTACAAGGGACCGGGGTATATAAATATCCTGAAATACAGATATACAATAGGCATCACTCATCCCTGATATATAATCGACTACAGCTCTTTCTATTCCCTCTTCATCAGCTATCTGCTGGAAAAGAGGACTCATTTTGTGGGGATTCTTTTTATAATAGTTAAATAAGTGTTCAATAATAAACGTAGCTCTACTTCGTTCAGCCTGACATACAGGTCCTTTATAAATAGTCTCAAACATGTATTCACGCAAACCCCTTAATGCACCTTCTACCCTGGAACTGGGTTCCACTACCAGTTTTCCATTTTCCTGTAGTAATTTCTTAGTATGATAAATAGTATCAGTAACCAGGGTAGCTATTCTTTTACTATGCGTGTACCCCAGTATATCCAGATATTGATCCGGTATCTCTGCTAGAGAAAGCAATCCAGCCCTTATAGAATCATCAATATCATGCTGCACATAGGCTATTTTATCACTTAAACGAATAACCTGTCCTTCCATGGTATATGCTCTTTCTTTACTGGTTCCATAACCACTGTGATGTAGTACTCCATTAAGTACTTCTTTGCTTAAGTTCAATCCACTTCGTCCTTTATGCTGTTCTACCCTGGTTAAAACACGAATACTGTTTTCGTTGTGTCTAAATCCTGTAGAAACGAGTTTATCAAGTATTTGTTCACCCGCATGAGCAAAAGGAGTATGACCTACATCATGAGCAAGAGCAATAGCTTCAATTAAATCTATGTTCAAATTCAGTCCTGCCCCTATGGTTTTGGCAATCTGGTTTACTTCCAGGGTATGGGTCAACCTGCTCCTATAATGATCACCTGGCGGAGCAATAAATACCTGTGTTTTATGTTTTAATCGCCGGAAAGATTTCGAATGTACTACTCTATCCCGATCAACCATAAAACAAGTACGAATTGGGTCCGGTTTTTCATCTATTTCTCTTCCTCTGGATTTAACAGCCAGGGTAGCATAAGGACTGAGTAACGCTCTTTCTCTGCTCTCAATTTCATCCCTGATTGTCGCCATTATTATTCACCCCGACTTAAGCCTGACACCCAGGCAAAAAAGTAATAATGGGGAATACTAAACTAATTAAAATAAATTTCAAAACTGCTCTCGAAGTACCATATTAAACAAAAAATCCCCCGTTTTAGCCCAGGGATTTAAGTTGATAAAATATTCTACAATAATGGAGAAAATACTACTTCATCGTTTTCTCAAATACCTGGTAGCTTCAGCAACTTCAAATATTCTTCTTGCCAGTATTCGGCAGCGGTTTATTGCATTTTCATCTTCCCAGGAAGGACGTTGAGCTGCTGCACCTATATGCCCACAATCATCTTCAAAATACCCATCTCCCACAACTATCATTCCCTGAACCATTAACATATCATGTATAGCCCTTATTGTAGTTTCCTGCCCACCAAAACGTGATCCACCTACTGCCAGTGCTCCTCCGACAACATTTAACAGTTTCTTCTTCGTCCTGAGAGACCGGCTTTTATCCCAGAACGCTTTCAATTGCGCGGAAACGGTCCCAAAATAAACCGGACTACCCATTATTAAACCATCAGCTCTGGATATGAGATCAAATGCTTTAGCAATTTCTTTTCCTTCAAAACATTTGCCCGGACAAGGTGAAGCACAGGCCATACAAAAGGGATTTTTCTGGTCTTTTAATAATTGCTGACAGTGCAAAATCTCAGTAGCGGTCC
>DAOUSQ010000093.1 GCA_030627145.1 Syntrophomonadaceae bacterium
ATATTATATCAAAAAAATAGTAAGGCGTGAGGAGTATAATACAGCGTACTCCTTCTCCCTTACAATTAAATAGCAGAGACAACCGTCCCTGCTACCATTTAGTCCAAACCATACTTTTTCTTAAACTTCTCAACTCTTCCTGTTGTATCAATAAATTTGCCCTTATTTCCTGTGTAGAAAGGGTGACACTTAGAGCAAATTTCAACTCTTATATTCTCCTTGGTTGACCCAACTTCAAACTCATTACCACAGGCACATCTGGCCATGGTTCGATGATATTTAGGATGTATATCTTTTTTCATCTTTCTCACCTCACTTTGGAATAATACTATATTAATTTCTTGCTTATAAACAAACTATAAGAGATATTGTACCAGGAAATATTATAAAAGACAACCTGCTGTACAACCTATTTCTACTATTTGTTTTCTTAAATATGTGTCATTTATTTATACAACTTTCACGCTTCATTCTTGTTTTTATATCTATATTTAAAGAAAATCTGTTCAAAAAATTGATCATAATTGGTAAAAAATTCGTCACTACCTTCTTTTTCTTCTAGCTTGTTTCTAAAAACATACATTTTGGCATCCAGATTATCCATCATATATAATATAAAAGCCTCAGGGAAAAGGGGTATTACTGGCGATCCAAATTCAAGGTTACCATGGTGACTCAATATCATATGTTTTAACATCCAATCCAGCTCATGGGGAAAATCTATTCCTTCTTTTCTCATATTTTCTATGCTGGTACTAATGATCTCTGCTCCCAGAACAATGTGCCCTATTAACCTTCCCTCTACCGTGTACTGTGGAGCTGCTTTTATTTCGTATTCAACTATCTTTCCTATATCATGTAATAATGCTCCAGTTAACAGGAGATCCTTATTAAGTTCTTGATATTCTTCTGCAACTTTACTGCACAGGTCTACAACTGAAAGAGTATGTTCTAAAAGACCACCACAATAATTATGATGAATAGTTTTTGCAGCAGGTGCCCTGAAAAATTTCCCTCGTATTTCATCAGTAAATACCTTCTGTAACAGCTTGTTCATATAAGGATCTGTAACCCGCTCCAGGAGTTGGTCGAATTTCTCCACCAGGAGGTTAATCCCTACAGGCGGTGTTTTAAGATAAGGAAGAATATCTTCTTCAAGTATTTTTATCCTTTTGGCAGTAACCTGTAGCCGGCTATTATATATCCCCATATCTCCTAAAAGTCCAATTACACTACCGGCAATAATATCTCCTGTAACAGAACAATTATCCCAGACTATGCTGTCAATCTCGCCTGAAACATCTCCTATCTTTAAATCAATTATTTCTCTTCCGTCTCTAGTTTTTCTTTGAACTTTATTAAGCACCAGGTATTTACCCCATATCTGAGTACCTGGAGATAAAATCTTCAGTTCTTTAACTAAATAAGGCCCTTTTTTTTCCAATTTCTCCTCTCCCCTTCATAATATTTTTTTATCGGATGGAATGTGTGTATGAACCTATCTCATCCCCGGGCAGCTCTTTTTTTAATAAATTAATAAAATTAGGTACACCTATAGCCCTTTTTCCATCTTTTAGTACTGGTTCTAAATATTTTGGATCTATATTTAAATTCCGCAGCTGTACCATATCTATTTTGTTTGTTATTATAAAATCCAACAGGTATTTAATCTCTTCCTCCCTGTCCGTAAAACCAGGAAAGGTGAGTAAGTTTATGGATACTCGTAAGCCTTGCTCCTTCGCATACGTAATTGACCTCTTTACATCATCTAGTTTATAGTTCTTTGGCCGATGATAGAAATTATAATTTTCTTCAATACACGAAAAAATAGTCACTCTCATTGCATCCATCCCTGCATCACACATAAGTTTAATTCCTTTTGTGTAACCGGCATTGGTGTTCATATTTATCGTTCCCTTTGAAGTTATCTCTCTTACCCTGATTATTGCCTGGGAAAGATTTGCAGCATTCAAGGACGGTTCCCCTTCACATCCCTGTCCAAAACTAATTATCGCCTGTGGGGCATTCATTAAATGATCTGCAGCCAATTCCACTATTTCATCTATGCTGGGCATAAAATCTATTCGATTCTGAGGGGAATCAACTTCATAATGACTTTCTGAAATACAGGCTATACACCTTGCATTACAGGCACTCATTGTCGGTATCCCACCTTCCCATCGACCATAAAAAATGTTCTGGGCTGTATAGCAATTATATTCCAGGGAACACCTGGCTAATTGTTGAAGTATTCTGTTTGCTGGATATTTATTTAACATTTTTTCTATTTTAGACGGCAGTCCACTGGTATTGTAATTCACAGGGTGCCACTTTTTATGTGCATCAGTTTTTATTGCTGCAACATATATCTTTTCATCCTTAAATCCAACCGCTGCATAACCCAGCAAAGGAATATTAGCCTGATTATTGCTGCTAACACAGGCTGGTAATAATGTACGGGTAAAACCCTGCGGAAGGAGAGCCGCGCAACTGCATACGCCTTCTGCCCGCTATTTATTGGATCTACATCAAAACAGGTTATCCTGCCTTTAGAATCAATACTAACCGGAATGTTCTCAGGCACTGTTACCAGTGATGCTCCTTTGGGCAGGAGTATCATTTCGTTTTCTTCAGGAACCACCCATTCTTGACCGGTTTGCCCCAGCATACCCTTTCCAGGATAATCAAAGAGTTCTCCTTTTTCATTGGCATATAAAGTTAAATACATACTAACCCTCTAATTCGTAAATTCTTGTTACTTAATAGACTATCCTAATTTCAGACATAAAAAAAGCCCCCTTTAAGGGCTAATTTCTAAGAAGTATATTCCATTGCTAAAATATAGATATCACAGTATAAATAGACGCGAACAACGCAGAATATCACTTTACTCGGCTATTATAATAATTGTTGAATGTTTTCGTCAAAAACTGATTTTTCGCAGGGGAGACTTCAGTCTACTGGAAATCAGTAGACCAGTTCTTTGGTATTTGATGCGGAAGCTAAAGCATCCGCTACAGAAAATATAGAAATTTTATAAAAGTTTTAGGTTTTTTACAGGAATCTTCTAAGTTAAAATTAAATAAAATCGAATAGTATTTACTATCATTTATCTTCAAGAATCTGTATAATCTGTGGTTAGGTTTCCTTCTGGCAATTATATGTCAAATGCGAAACTTGAGAATATTATTAATATCTCAGATATTTAAGTGGATCAACAGTTTGTTGTCCTTTCCTGATTTCAAAATGGAGATGTGGTCCTGTTGTGTTTCCTGTGACTCCAATTGTAGCTATAACTTGTCCCCTACTTATATATTGATTTTTCTTAACATAAATCTTTTGAGCATGAGCATAAACCGTTTGTTTTCCATTGGAATGATCAATAACAACTGTATTTCCATAAACCGGTTTATAGCCTGCAAATAACACATATCCACTTGCTGCAGCTTTAATTGAATCCCCTATATCACCGGCTATGTCTAATCCATGGTGAAACCCAGAATTTCTCCAACCATAGCGCGAGGTTATCCTCCCCGTAATAGGCCATGAAAAAACTAAACTACTTAACGATCTCCCTCTGGAGCTTTGTTCGCTAAATACGGTAGTCCTGCAGGTACTATCAGGAATTATTAATTTATCCCCAATTTTTAAATTCCTGGGATTCTTGTTCGCATTTGCTTTTTGAATGTCTTGCATTCCAGTATCATACCTTACAGCAATACTCCACATAGTCTCACCACTACGTACTATGTGAATACGTGATCTGCTATATGGTATTTCAAGAGTCTGTCCTACAGTCAAAATACTATTTTCGTTCAGGTCATTAATAATCATTATAGTTTTTAAATCTACATTATTTTTTCTGGATATGTCCCACAGGGTATCACCTTTTTGTATCTGGTAAAATATTAATTGGCTGTCAGTTGATATATTTTGAATAGTACAACAGGGACAAAATGTTCCTTTATCTAATCCTGCTGCAGCCGGACTTGCAATTAACCCTAATAGAAAGACGCATAACACAAGTGAGCCTATCCATTTTTTTATCACTTTAATTTCACCTCTTTTCACGCAGGCACAAAAATAAGGGCCTGCTGCTGACCCTTATTCTTAACATAATTTAAGAAATTTATTCATATTTAGCTATAAATACCTTCCTCCTCCACTGTTATTAATAAGATTTTTTTATTGATTGCAGATTAATATGCATTTCTTGCATAACCATTTTTCCCAAAAACTACCGGTGCTGCTCGTAAAAGATCCTTGTTTGACCGGGTTTTTTTCAGGGTATCTATCATTATTTGCATAGTTTCAACCTGGTTATAATCACTGAACGTCTTTCGCAAGTTCCAGGCAAGCTCCATTTCCTCATCTTTTAAAAGCAGCTCTTCTTTTCTCGTCCCTGAACGTTTTAGATCAATTGCTGGAAATATTCGCCTTTCTGCAAGTTTCCTGTCTAATTGCAGTTCCATATTACCTCGACCTTTAAACTCCTCAAAAATTACCTCGTCCATTCTAGAACCTGTTTCTACCAGGGCTGTAGCAATTATTGTTAAACTCCCACCCTCTTCAATATTACGAGCTGCCCCGAAAAAACGTTTGGGTTTATCTAGAGAAGCAGGATCAACACCACCCGATAGAGTCCTCCCACTTGGCGGCACTACAAGATTATGTGCTCGGGCAAGGCGCGTAACACTATCCATTAGTATTACGACATCTTTTTTATGTTCTACCACACGTTTAGCTCTTTCTAAAACCATATCACTTATTTTAACATGGTTTTCCGGTGGCTCATCAAAAGTCGATGCAACAACTTCAGCCTTTGTGGAACGCTGCATATCAGTAACTTCCTCCGGCCTCTCATCAACCAAGAGGATAATCACTTCCATCTCAGGATGATTAGCAGTTATTCCCTGAGCAATTTTTTGTAAAAGCATAGTTTTACCCGCTTTCGGTGGCGCTACTATAAGGCCACGCTGTCCTTTACCAATAGGACAAACCAGATCAATAATCCGAGTAGATAATTCCTGGGGCTGTGTCTCAAGAGTTATTTTCTCTGTTGGATATAAAGGAGTAAGAGCGTCAAAATGTATTCTCTTTACAGAATCTTCAGGTGGGAATC
>DAOUSQ010000058.1 GCA_030627145.1 Syntrophomonadaceae bacterium
AGGGGGAATGGCTCAATATCCATATAATGGAAATTGTTTTTTTCTTTCACCTTCATTAAAGCTTGTATAAATTTTTCTCTGTCTTCGTCATCCATAAAAATGTTCCGTCTATCTATTGCACGCAATACAATATGATAAATCCCTGTCTTACTTCTTTTTCTTTTTTTCTCTTGGCATATTTCATCACCCTGTAAAGGGTAACATCTTTTCCTAATGCATATCAAACGAAACGTCCCCTTGTCATCCTGTCCCCCTAATTTTTTGGTATAGCACAAAAAAGTGGGGAATCTCCCCACTTTTTTTGTTATTCTTCCTGTTCTTTCTTCTTAGCCTCCAGAACAATTCCTTTCTCAGATGCTGAAATCTCTACCAGGTCTCCTGGTCCGATTTCCCCGCTTATGATTTTGCGAGATAATAATGTCTCCACTTCCTGCTGCACTACCCGCTTTAGAGGTCGGGCACCGTAAGCCGGATTATATCCTTTTTCCGCCAGGTAGTCGAGTGCTTTTTCATCCCAGCTCAGGGTACCCCGGTTATTTTCCCGAAAACGTAAAGCCAGTTTTTTTAAGACCAGCTCAGTAATCATTCTAATCTGTTCTTTTTCAAGGGCATGGAATACTATTACTTCATCAACCCTGTTAAGAAATTCAGGACGGAAATTCTGGCGTAAGAGTCCCAAAACCCTTGCCTTCATCTGTTCATATTCTCCACCACTGTCCTGGAATTCTAATATTTCCTGGCTGCCTATATTTGAGGTCATTATAATAAGTGTATTGCGAAAATCTACAGTTCGACCCTTACCATCAGTCAGTCGCCCATCATCAAGTATTTGCAATAGCACATTAAAAACATCATAGTGCGCTTTTTCAATTTCATCAAATAGGACTACTGAATAGGGCTTTCTTCTTACTGCTTCTGTAAGCTGTCCACCTTCATCGTATCCGACATAACCGGGAGGTGCTCCGATTAAACGTGCAACCGTGTGTTTTTCCATGTATTCTGACATATCCAGGCGAACGATGTTTTTTTCATCATCAAAGAGTGCTTCAGCCAGTGCTTTACTCAGCTCTGTTTTTCCTACCCCGGTAGGTCCAAGGAAAATGAAACTACCTACCGGCCTGTTAGGATCTTTAAGACCACTTCTAGATCTTAATACAGCATCGGCTACAGCGTTTACTGCTTCTTCCTGGCCTATCACTCTCTCGTGCAATACTTCATCAAGGTGCATTAGTTTTTCTTTTTCGCCTTCTAATAGACGACTTACCTGAATCCCTGTCCAGCGGCTTACCACCCTGGCAATATCTTCTTCATCTACTTCTTCTTTTAGAAGCATGCTGTGCTTTTGTTTTCCAGCAAGCAGTTCTTCTTCTGCTTTTAGTTTTCTTTCCAGTTCATTTAAACGACCGTATCTTAGTTCTGCTAAGCGGTTTAAATCATACTCTCGTTCGGCTCTTTCCATTTCTGTACGGCATTCTTCAATTTCACGTTTAATCTGACGTACCCGCGATATAGCCTGTTTTTCAGATTGCCACCTGGCCTGCATTACATCCGCTTCAGTCCGTAGATCCTGTAATTCTTTAACTATGTTTTTATGTCTTTCTTTTGAAGCATCATCTTTTTCTTTTTCCAGTGCCGCTGCTTCTACTTCCAGCTGCATAATCCGCCTGGTCATTTCGTCGAGTTCTGAGGGCATGCTGTCAATCTCAGTACGCAGACGGGCACCGGCTTCATCCATAAGGTCTATTGCTTTATCAGGTAAAAAACGATCGGATATATAACGGTCTGATAATACCGCGGCCGCCACCAGGGCTGAATCCTGAATACGAACACCATGATGCACCTCATAACGCTCTTTTAACCCCCGCAGGATAGAAATTGTATCTTCAATTGAAGGGGGGTTTACAATAATCGGTTGAAAACGCCTT
Source organism: Syntrophomonadaceae bacterium (assembly GCA_030627145.1). The sequence continues at coordinate 1,926 of DAOUSQ010000058.1, forward strand.
TCTAATGCTGCATCTTTTTCTATATGTTTACGAAATTCATCAAGAGTAGTTGCTCCAATAGCCCTGAGTTCTCCCCGGGCCAGCATCGGTTTTAATAAATTACTGGCATCCATAGCTCCTTCAGCTGCCCCTGCCCCGATAACAGTATGAAGTTCATCTAAAAAGAGTATAATCTGCCCACTTGCTTCCTGAACTTCTTTTAATACTGCTTTTAAACGTTCTTCAAATTCACCACGGTACTTGGCCCCGGCTACCAGAGCCCCCATATCCAGGGCAATAACCTTTTTTTTCTTTAGTCCTTCAGGGACATCCCCAGCTATAATCCTGCGGGCCAGTCCTTCTGCAATAGCAGTCTTACCTACCCCCGGTTCACCAATTAAAACAGGGTTATTCTTGGTACGCCTTGATAAAATTTCCATAACGCGGCGTATTTCTTCATCACGACCAATAACCGGGTCAAGTTTCCCTTCTTGTGCCAGCTTTGTTAAATCACGTCCGTAACGTTCGAGTGCTTCATAACTCTCCTCGGGATTATCGCTGGTAACACGTTGAGATCCACGAATGCTGCGTAGAGAATTAAAAACAAAATCCCGGTTAATCTTAAATGATGCCAGCAAATCTTTTAGATCTGCTTCTCCTTCAGATATCAAAGCTAAAAGTAGATGTTCAACACTAATATAATCATCTTTAAGGTCTTGAGCCTCTTTTTCAGCCCGGGAAAGCACACGGGCAACTACCCCGCTTAAGTATACAGAACCTTCGTATCCATATACTGCCGGTATCTTATCCAAAAGGTTTTTTAACTGCTGCTCAAAGGAAGGTAAACTGACTCCCCCCTGTTCAAAAAGGCGGGGAATTAAACCTTCATCCTGCTTTAGCAAAGCCCACAGCAAATGCCGGCTGCTCACCTCCTGGTGGTGTTTGCTGGCAGCCAACTGCTGGGCGTCTGCCAGTGCCTGTCTTGATTTCTGTGTAAACTTCTCAATATTCATCTATATCACCTCATTTTCTTAAGGTATTTTATTTCCTCTTCCAGGTCTTCTATTCTTTCAAGTAAATCTGCAATAATAGCTGCACCGGTTAAATTTACGCCAAGAAAGCTCTTAAGTCGCATTACTTTGTTAAGCTTTCTAAGATCTCCGGTATCAATACATTCATCTTTTATCTTGAGAATACCCATTTCTTCAAGTATCTCCAGCAGTTCAGGGTGAAAATCCAGCTGGGAGACAGGTAATTTTTCATCGATACTATGGTAATAAATCTTTATTAGAGTCATTACACACCCCTACTTTTCTCTAATATCTTTTAATCTACGGTACAGTTTCTTTTCTTCCTCACTGAGGTCACCTGGAATATCTATCTTTAACCTCACGTATTGATCTCCCCGTCCACCTTCCTTTAGAGGTAGGCCTTTTCCTTTAAGTCTCAGTTTTTGTCCTGTATGACTGCCAGAAGGCACTGTCATTACCACGTTATTATCCAGGGTTGGAACAGTTACTTTATCTCCAATAACTGCCTGTTCGGGACGCAAAATTATTTCGTTCTCAATATCTCGTCCTTTTACAGTAAACACCGGGTGCGGTAGAATGTGTACCTTAAGATATAGATCACCCTTCTGACCACCGGCGATACCTTCACCACCCTGTCCTTTCAGGCGTATACGGTTTCCTTCATATATCCCGGCAGGGACCTTTACTTCCAGGCTTTTTTCTTCTGGAATATTACCTGTGCCACCGCATCGACTGCAAAAATTCCTGTTTATCATTCCCCTGCCATGACATTCAGGACATACTGAACTTAAAGAAAGGCGTATAGCCCGGGTAACTCCCTTGTAAGCCTCCTCCAGTGTAAGCTCAATATCACTTTCAATGTCTTGACCGCGCAGGGGAGCGTTATATGCACCAGCTTGTCTGCGAGAACCTGCCTGTCTGGAACCAAAGAGTGTTTCAAAAAAATCACTAAAACCTCCCAGATCCCCGATATCAAAATCGGAACTGGTATAAAAATGTACTCCATCCATATCCGGCGGAGCCTGAAAATTATCTCCTTCACGCCAGTTGCTCCCCAGACGATCATATTTTTCTCTCTTTTTTGGATCGCTTAGAACTTCATACGCCTCATTTATTTTTTTAATTTTTTCTTCAGCTTCATTCTTTTTCTTCCCTGTATGCAAATCAGGGTGCCATTTCCGGGCCAGTTTGCGATAGGCTGACTTTATTTCCTTTTCAGAAGCATTACGTTTAACTCCCAGGATTTTATAGTAATCTTGGTAATGTACTGCCATGGATTACATCCTCCGTTTTCATACCTTTTTATTTTTCTTCAAAATCAACATCTACCACATCATCACCTGTGGACCCGGGTTGATTTGACCCATCACCCTGTGAATGACCCGCTGGCTGGTTCAGGTTTTCCATGCTGAATGCTGCCTGCTCCAGTTCATCACGTAAACTGCGCAGCTTCTCTACCCCGGCGTTTTCTTTTAATGCCTCTTTTAGCTGGTTTAAAAGGTCTTCTATTCGAGCTTTTTCATGAACAGCCAGCTGTTCCCCGACTACTGTCAGCTGTCTTTCTACTCTATAGCATAAGCTGTCAGCCTCGTTGCGCATTTCAGCCTCCCGGCGGCGCTTTTTATCTTCCACACTGTTGGCCTGTGCTTCTTTTACCATCCTGTCAATTTCCCCCTGGTCCAAGTTGGAAGACCCACTGATTGTAACTGTCTGTTCTTTACCACTGGCTTTATCTCTGGCATTTACCTGAAGAATGCCATTTGCATCTATATCAAAAGTAACTTCAATCTGAGGTACCCCACGTGGTAAAAGGGGAATACCTTCCAATTTAAACTGCCCTAAAGAACGGTTATCTCTGGCCATCTCACGTTCTCCCTGAAGGACGTGAACATCAACTGCAGGTTGATTGTCTTCACTTGTTGTAAATATTTCACTGCGGCGTGCAGGAATAGTAGTATTACGTTCAATAATTTTTGTCATTATGCCTCCCATTGTCTCTACTCCCAGGGACAGTGGAGTTACATCCAAAAGTATTACATCTTTTACCTCTCCAGCAAGAACTCCTGCCTGGATAGCAGCACCTACTGCTACTACTTCATCAGGGTTAACTGACATATTAGGTTCTTTGCCTGTATATTCTTTTACCAGCTTTTGTACTGCTGGTATACGGGTCGATCCTCCCACAAGGATTACCTGGTCAATATCTTTTGCTGTTAATTTAGCATCTGCCATAGCATTCTGTACTGGTGTACGTAAACGTTCCAGGTATTCGTGGATCAAATTCTCAAATTTCGCCCGGCTCATTTTTATATCCAGGTGTTTTGCACCGCTCGCATCTGCTGTAATAAATGGCAAACTAATCTGGGTTTCCGCAACACTTGAGAGTTCAATCTTAGCTTTTTCAGCTGCTTCTGTTAATCTCTGCAAGGCCTGCTTATCCTTACGTAAATCTATATTATAATCTTTTTTAAACTCATCTGCCAGCCAATCCACAATGGCTTTGTCAAAGTTGTCACCCCCCAAATGGGTATCTCCATTGGTCGATTTTACTTCAAATACACCATCACCTACTTCAAGGATTGAAACATCAAATGTTCCGCCTCCCAGGTCAAAAACCAGTATAGTTTCATTACTTTTTTTATCCACTCCATAAGCCAGTGAAGCCGCTGTCGGCTCATTAATAATACGCAAAACATTTAACCCTGCAATTTTACCTGCATCTTTAGTTGCCTGTCGCTGTGCGTCATTAAAATAAGCAGGTACTGTTATTACTGCATCAACAATTTTTTCCCCCAGGTATTTGGACGCATCCTCTACCAGTTTCTTTAGAACCATAGCAGATATTTCTTCGGGAGAATAAAGTTTTTCTTTAACTTTAAACCGGACTGCATCACCGGTTCCAGATACAACAGAATATGGAACCAGTGTACGTTCTGATTCTATTTCTGAATAACGTCTTCCCATAAAACGTTTAACTGAATAAAAAGTGTTTTCGGGATTAAGTGCCCCCTGTCTTTTAGCAACCTGCCCTACCAGTCTTTCGCCATCATTTTTGAAGGCTACCACAGATGGCGTGGTACGTGAACCTTCAGCATTGGCGATAACTACAGGGCTCCCTGCTTCCATAACAGCAACAACCGAATTAGTTGTTCCCAGATCAATTCCAACTGCTTTAGCCATACTTGTTACCTCCTTATAAAGTATTTTTTCCATCGTGAGTACTAGTAAAACTTGTTTTCAACCTTCATAAATATGAAAATTAGTTAACAAAACAATAGCCAATAAAAGTTATTTTGCTTTTTATATTGGTAAATATAATGGTCATAATATTTTTCTTACCTGATAAATATTATAATATGTCTTTTTTTATTAGTCAATAATGGTCAAAGAGTTGTTATATGAAAAAGTTCTTTATATATTTAGAAAATAGACGCTGATTTTTATGGAGGGTTGGGATATTTAGGTGTGATGTAAAAAGGTGATTCGCAGGCAAAGTGAGCAGTTACTTTAATTTGGTTTCTATGGACAAAAATATAGCGAAGATTCTAAACAGAATATATATTTTTTTGCTTGAGCCGGGGAATGAATTTTCCTCTACGCGGGATAATAGCATACCCCTTCTAAAGAAAAAGCTGCTCTATTTTAAAAACATATAGTACAGCTCTTATTTTTATTATTCTGGATCAAGGAAGAAAAGAATAATACACCAGGGAATTGAGCTTATTCAAGCCCTACTACCTTAACCCTGGTTTTTTCCTTAATATCTTCATTAGCATCACGGACTACCAGGTCTCCAGGCTGTAATCCTTCAATAATTTCAAAAAATTCCTGATTTTTGCTCCCAACCTTGACACTGCGGTATACAACCCTGTCGTTAACAACTGCTAATACTTCACGGTCTCCGCTATCCCCAATACGGACCGCTTCCCGCGGCAGGA
>DAOUSQ010000113.1 GCA_030627145.1 Syntrophomonadaceae bacterium
AAAAAAGCTATCGCTTTTTTCTCTTTTTCATATCTCGTATTCAAATCCCTAAGGGATTAATCCCCCAATACATCGTAAACCAAGCAAACTAGCATCTACCCAAAAAACACTACCCTGATCGTCCCATTTAGCCTTTATCAAATGCACTAGACTGTTCAATACCACAATACCCACAATCAAATAAAAAAATCAGTGTCCATCTGTGGCTAAACAAATCAGCGTCTATTTTATATAATCCCAGGAAAGCGTCAGCTTTCCCACCATATCTATTCACTATTCACTATTCACTATTCTCTATTCTCTAACAAAATCCCCATAACCACTTCCACAACCTTATCAATATCCACCAGCTCGGCTTCTTTTTCCCATCTCTTTTTCACCTCAACCTGGTTTCCCTTAAGAGATTTGGGCCCAATAGTAATCCTTACCGGTATGCCAATCAAATCTGCATCCTTAAACTTCACCCCAGCTCGCTCGTCACGGTCATCAAGAATTGTTTCAATTCCTTTATTTAAAAGCTCATCATATATAGCTTGGGCTGCACTCATCTGGTCAGCTTTTTTACTGTTAACAGGTACAACTATTACATGATATGGAGCAATTGGTACCGGCCATATTATCCCATTTTCATCGTGATTCTGTTCAATTGCAGACGCCATAGTACGCGATATCCCAATACCGTAACAGCCCATGACCATAGGCTGTGCTTCTCCATTCTGGTCTAAAAACGTGGCATCCATAGCCTGTGAATACTTTATTCCCAGTTTAAAAATATGGCCTACTTCAATCCCCCTGATTATTTTTAAACCCCCGCCACAAACCGGGCATTTATCTCCCTCAACGGCATTACGCAGATCAACAACAGCCTCAGGAACAAAATCGCGGCCTACATTTACATTTTTATAGTGATAATCATCTTCATTTGCCCCGCAGACAAAATTCCTCATCTTCCCTACTTCCAGGTCCACATAAACCTTAACATCCATCCCCACCGGACCTAAAGATCCAAAAGAAGCGCCACATTCTCTTCTAACCGACCCGTCATCGGCCATAATAAGTTCATTACATCCCAGTATATTTTTTAACTTAATTTCATTTAATTCCCTGTCACCGCGCACAACTGCTGCAACAAGTTCTTCATCTGCTAAATACATAAGAGTCTTAACCTGCTTTTCTTTAGGAAAATTAAACTTATTCACCAGGTCCTGTATGGTTCTCAAACCGGGAGTATGAATCTTTTCCACTTCGAACATTTCCTCAAGAGGTTCATCCCCCTCATCCATACTGCAGACTGCTTTTTCAACATTGGCAGCATAATCACATTTATCGCAGTATACTATCTCCGATTCACCATTATCAGCCAGAACCATAAATTCATGGCTTTCATTTCCTCCAATAGCCCCGCTATCAGCTTCTACAACCCGGTATTCCAGATTAAGCCTCTCATAAATCCTTTTATAGGCATCATGCATCTTCCTGTAGGAAACATCCAGACCTTCATCATCAACGTCAAATGAATAAAGGTCCTTCATTATAAATTCGCGCCCTCGCATTAAGCCAAAACGCGGTCTTATTTCATCTCTATATTTATTCTGGATCTGGTATAAAAGAAGAGGCAGGCTCTTGTATGAATGAACATCCCCGTCTACCAAGGCAGTAATTATCTCTTCATGAGTTGGCCCCAGGGCAAAATGACGGTTGTGCCTGTCAGAAAGCCTGAACATTTCATCCCCGTATACGTCCCAGCGCCCTGACTTCTGCCATAATTCCGCAGGCTGAATAATAGGCATCATAACCTCCTGCCCACCGGCCCTGTCCATTTCTTCTCTGACAATATTAATTATCTTCTTAATTACCCTGTATCCCAGGGGCAGGTAACTGTAAACTCCTCCGGTAGTTCTTCTAATAAACCCTGCCCTCAAGAGCAGCTGATGGCTAACAATTTCCGCTTCACTCGGCACTTCCCGCAACGTAGGAAAAAACAATTCCGAAGCCTTCATATGTATCCTCCTTAACTTTTTAGAGAATAGTGAATAGAGAATAGTTTCTGTAGAAAAAAGCTATCGCTTTTTTCTCTTATTCATACCTCTTATTCAAATCCCGAAGGGATTATCCTAACGCGTGTGTGCGAAGCGACACCGCTTCTATTACCTATTATCAAAGGAAAACGTCAGTTTTCCTACCATATCTATTCTCTATTCTCTATTCTCTATTCTCTATTCTCTAACTTACCTATCTCATCCATAAGCTCATTTACTAAATCCTTTTCCGGTACTTTTCTAACTATCTTACCACGCTTGAATAATAATCCAAAACCCCTGCCCCCTGCAATACCTACATCGGCTTCCCGGGCTTCGCCGGGGCCGTTAACTATACACCCCATAACAGCCACCTTCAAGGGTTTTTCAATAGATCTTATCCTTTTATCAACCTCTTCTGCCGTACCTACCAAATCAATCTCACATCTGCCGCAGGTAGGACAGGAAATAAGTTCGACACCCCGGTTGCGAAGCCCCAGGCTGCGCAGTATTTCATATGCTGCCCACACCTCATCTACCGGGTCACAAGTAAGCGAAACCCTTATAGTATCTCCAATCCCTTCATATAAAAGCATGCCGATTCCCATGGCAGACTTAATTAATGCCCTGTCCCTGGTACCTGCTTCAGTAATACCAACATGCAGTGGATAATCCACCATCCCGGCAATCATCCGGTAGGCTTCAACACTCAGCATAACCGAAGATGCTTTAAGGGAAATCTTAATATCACCAAAATCCATATCTTCCAGGATCTTAACATTATCCATAGCGCTTTCAACCATAGCCTCAGCACAGGGTCTACCGTATTTAGCAAGTAAATTCTTATCAAGGGAACCGGCATTAACCCCGATTCTAATTGGTACCCCTTTATCCCTGCAGGCATTGACAACTGCCCGAACCCTGTCAGCCTGTCCAATATTACCGGGATTAATACGAAGGCAATCGGCCCCTGCTTCAATACTTTTCAGGGCCAACTTGTAATCAAAATGAATATCAGCAACCAGTGGAATATTAATATCTTTTTTAATATGGGCTATAGCTTCTGCCGCTTCTTCATCAACGACTGCCACCCGGACTATTTCACACCCGGCCTGTTCCAGTACTTTTACCTGTTTTACAGTCCCGTTTACATCCCTGGTATCCGTAGTAGTCATGGATTGAACCACTACAGGATTGTCCCCACCTATGGCAACATCACCAATTTTAATAACTCGAGACTTTCTACCCATATAATCACCCTCTTATAAGTCTTACAATGTCATTATACGTGACGATAATAATAAGAAGTATCAGGAACATAAAGCCCAGCCAGTGAATAAATCCTTCCTTTTCAGGCTCAAGCGGTTTCCTGCGAATTGCTTCAACAATGGCAAAAACTATTCTACTGCCATCAAGAGCAGGTATAGGCAAAAGGTTTATAATTCCCAGGTTGATACTTAAAAACGCGCTGAAACCGAGCAGGAAAACAGTCCCCACCTGGGCAGCCTCGCCAACAAGCTTCGTAATACCCACAGGCCCGGCCAAATCAGCAGCCGATGTACCACCGGTAATCAACAGCCATAACCCTGATAAAAGCATAACCGTTAATTCATATGTCTGCTGAAAACCGATCTTTATTGATTGAAATATTCCCTGCTTATCAAAGTCTATCTTACTTAAAACCCCGATCTCAAAAGTCCCTGTGGTACTATTCTTAACCGGTGTCACATCAAAATCAATAATTTCTCCATTACGTTGAACCTCAATATTGAGCGTTTTACCTTCCGTATTATCAGCTAAAATACCGGTAAACTCATTCCAGGTGCATACTTTTATATCATTTACAGATAATATCCTGTCACCATCTTGAAGACCTGTCTCTATTGCAGGCTTTCCAGCAATAGCTTTACCGATAACAGGTTCATTCAATGCTACAGGTATTCCTATAAAGGCATAACTATAAATAAATATCAAAAGAGCCAGAACAAAATTCATAAAAGGACCAGCAAAGGCAACCGCGATCTTTTCCAATGGTGTTCGCTTACTAAACCCATTGGGGTCATCCTGGTCCCCGGGCTCCTCTCCTGCCATACGCACAAATCCACCCAGAGGCACTAACCTCAACGAATACTCAACACCATTTACCTTCTTCGAAAAAAGCTTATACCCAAAGCCAATACTGAATTCATGAACCGGTATCCCGATCTTCCTTGCCGTAACAAAATGCCCCC
>DAOUSQ010000094.1 GCA_030627145.1 Syntrophomonadaceae bacterium
CGGATGCTTTAGCTTCCGCGTCAAATGCCGAAGAATTAGTATCCTGATTTTCAGGAGACTGAAGTTTCCCCTACGAGAGATAATAACGGACTTTTCGCAGTGGAATCATATGTAAATTAAATTTGTTTGACAAATTCCCAAAAAGCTAATATAATTGCTATTCAGGTGTCATAAGAGGAAAAAGCTGAAATACCCGTATTCTGGCATTGCGTAAAGCTGTGCCTTTAATTTTTTTGCATAGAAGACTACAGTGAAAAATCAAGTAGAAGAGGGGACAAATTTTTATAACCCGGGATAAATTTCAGGTTTTCTCACAACTCCATTAGAAGTATTGTGAAAAACTTACTACAAGTGGATAAAATCATTTATTTCTGTTTCTGAAGGGTCCGGTACCATTCATCTGCAGAAACAAATGCTTTTGATACTTTTTCACAGGAAAATTAGAAGGAGGAAAACTTACTTGTTAAAAGATTTAAGAAACATTGGGATTATTGCTCACATTGATGCAGGGAAAACAACAACTACTGAACGCATTCTGTACTATACTGGTTTAACATATAAAATTGGTGAAACCCATGATGGGGAAAGCGTTATGGATTACCTGCCATATGAAAAGGAACGTGGAATTACTGTGACGTCTGCAGCAACCAGGTGTTTATGGAAAGGTCATGCTATTAATATTATTGACACACCTGGACATGTGGATTTTACAGCTGAAGTAGAGAGAAGCCTGAGGATATTGGATGGGGTTGTAGTTATTTTCTGTGCTAAAGGAGGAGTAGAACCGCAATCAGAGACGGTTTGGAGACAGGCCGACAAGTACAGGATTCCGCGTATTGCCTATGTTAATAAAATGGATGCCGTCGGTGCTGATTTATTTAGAGTTGTTGAGCAGATAAAAAGTAGACTTGGTGCAAATCCATTAGTATTGACTTTACCGGTCTTTGATGGCGATGAATTTGCAGGGATTATAGACCTTATAAAAATGAAATATTATACTTTTACAGGCAATCTTGGTAATGAAATAGTTGAAACACTTATACCTGACAGGTATCAAAAAGAAGCTGAAAACTGGCGATTTACAATGCTTGAGAACCTGGCTGAAACGGATGAGGTACTGCTGGAGCAATATTTGAGTAATGATGAAATCTCAGAGGACCTGCTGGTGGAAGTGCTGAGAAAGAATACTATAGATGGTAAGATGGTTCCGGTAATGTGTGGGAGTTCCTATCGTAATATAGGTGTTCAATCACTACTTGATGGCATCGTAAATTATCTTCCGTCACCACTTGAAGTAAATCCAGCAAAGGCCGTAGTTATAGAAAATGATGAAACAGAAGAAATAGTACCTGATGCCAAAGGGATGTTTACGGCTCTTGTTTTTAAAATAGTCAGTGACAGGCATGTGGGTAAACTTGCTTTTACTAGAATTTATTCCGGTTCTATAAAAGCAGGCAGTTATGTTTTTAACAGTACCAGAGGTAAGAAAGAACGGGTCGGGCGTCTGGTTAAGATGCATGCCAACCACCGGGAAGAAGTTAAAGAAGTATCTGCCGGGGATATTGTGGCTTTTATTGGCTTGAAGGACATATCTACAGGAGATACCCTTTGTTCTGAAGAAAAACCAGTTTTACTGGAATCAATTGATTTCCCTGAACCGGTTATACAGATTGCAATTGAACCTAAAACCAGGTCAGATCAGAGCAGGATAGCTGAAGCACTGTGCAGGATTTCGTGGGAAGATCCCACTTTCAAGATTAGCCATAATAAGGAAACAGGGCAGACACTTATTTCCGGAATGGGGGAGCTTCACCTGGAAATAATAACAGAGCGCCTTGCCAGAGAATATAATATTAATTTCAATATTGGGCAGCCTGAAGTTGCCTACAAGGAAACCATTACCAGTGAAGCAAAGCACGTTACCCGTTATATAAAACAAACTGGTGGTAAAGGACAATATGCCCATGTTGTTTTAAAGATGGAACCCGGAGAAGGGTTTGAATTTGTAAATAAGATTGTAGGTGGTGCAATACCCAGGGAATATATTCCTGCAGTTGAAGCGGGTGTTAAGCAGGCACTTCAGGAAGGCATATTAAAAGGATATCCGGTAGTAAATATAAAAGCTACTCTATTAGACGGGTCGTTTCATGAAGTGGATTCATCTGAGATGGCTTTTAAAACAGCAGCTATGCTGGCAGCTAAAGAATGTTTGAAAAAAGCCGGACCTAAATTACTAGAACCTGTAATGCGCCTGGAAATAAGTTCTCCTGAGGAGTTTACTGGCAATATAATTAACAACATAAACAACAGGCGGGGCAAACTGGAATCAATGGAAATAGAAAATAATACCCAGGTAATAAAATGTTGTGTGCCGTTGGCCGAATTATTTGGTTATTCAACGACATTGCGGTCACTTACTCAGGGCAGAGCAGTTTTTTCCATGGAATTTTCTCACTATGAGGAGCGCAATATTGCTTCATAACTCAACTTTCGGAGCGGACAATACTTAATTTGAAGGAGTACTAAAATATGGATGTTTTTTGTCCAACCTTCACCTATCCCTTAAATAATACTTTTTATGGAGAAAAAAATATTATTCTGTCAAGTGTGAAAGTTGTATTAATAATTTATAGCCCATCCCTCGGGATGGGCTATTTTGTACCTGTGAATAAGGGTTATCCCTATTTCAACTCATAAGTAATATAAATACTGGTAGTTACTTTTAGATCACCCGGGTTTATGGGTACCTGACTGTCTGCTTTCATACTGATAGCCTTTTCATTAAAATACATATCTCTACCCGGGAGTATGGTATTCATTCCCCCTTCAGTTATTTTAACAACGTTACCCAGACTCATGCCAGCAGCAGCAGCAATTGCCTCGGCTTTAGACCTTGCTCTAGTAACTGCTTTTGCCAGAGCTTCGTTTTCTTGAAGTGATATATCTGCTTTTTCAAAGTTGATATAATTGACATTATTTGCTCCTGCTTTGACTGCTGTATCCAGTACATTACCCAGAGAATCAATATTTTTTACAACCACAGATATTTCATTCCTGATCCTGTAACCAATTATTTCCGGTGGAGCATCTTTTTTTACCTTTGTGTTGTAATCGTACTGGGGATATACATTATAATTCAGCGTTTGTATATCATTTTTATTTACCCCGGTTTTTAAAAGAGCTGAAATTACATCTTGAGTAGCCTTATTATTCATATTTTGTGCTTTAGTAAGATTTTGATCAATATTGGTTACCGCAAGCGATATTCTAGCTTGGTCAGGTGCTGCTGTAACAGTGCCTGTGGCGCCTACTATAAGAATGGGTGTATCATGGGGGGGCGTTATGTCTGCCTGAACAGGTGCAGGTGAATACATTAAGCCTGCAACAGCAAACAAACATAAAACAAACATAATAATCTTTACATTTGAAAATGAATTACTCCGGTTAATCATCATTATTCAACCTCCTCGAATTCTATTGAAGCAGCCAGACTGGCTAATTCTTCTGGTGAAAGCCTGGAGCTTATTGTAACCGTATAAGTTTGATTGGAATAATTAATATCCCGCTTAATTATTGTTTCCGCACTTTGTTTTGATTGTGATGTAGTATATTCAGGTGTGGGGCTTTCTTCTTCTCCACCTTCTCCCATACCCCGGGGAGCATCAGGTTCTCCTGCAGCAGCAATTCTTATCTTTAATTCGTCACCTGTTTCTATATTGTTATATATAAAAATAAGTCTATCATTAGTATCACTAATAATTGTTGCTAGCTTAAAAGCAGAAGGGAGATTTATGGGGTGCAGGTGCAATATTTCAGCATTGTTATATTGAGAAATACTTTGTTCCGGGTCTTTAAACTCATGTACTTCGTCGGGATATATTTTCTGTATAGAGTTATTATCAAATGAACTGGTACTGTTATCAGGATTTGAGGCGGCACAGGATTTCATTATTTCATCTGGAACGTCCCGGGTTTTCGCCATATTTTCCTGGCTTATACCGCCACTGCAAATATCTATTTGTTCATTCTTTTCCTGGTGCAGGTTGCTGGAAGCATTATTTTTAACTCCATTATTATCAGCAACATTAAAACCTGTACGCATATCAGTAATACCTGGTATAAAAATAACCAGAAGGAGAATAACAGCTATTGCAGTTGAAATAATAACAGGACAAGGGAGCCTGGTTTTGAAAGCATTCATTGCTTTACTGAAGCCGAGTTTCTCATCATTTTGTTGTGTTATTTTATTGTTCGACTTAATAGTTTTCATTAATCTGCAGTTAAAATCCTCGGATAAAGCGGGGATATCGCCCGGGTCTTTAAGGATTTCATTTTCCAGCAGAGTTAATCTTAATTTATTTCGGCACACTTCACAATCTTTCAGGTGTCTGTCGAATAAGATCCGCTGTTCGGGGGATAGAGTATTGTCACAATAGGCATAAATATAATCATCTACTTGCCGGCAGTTCATTTTTTATCCCCCTTTCTTCCCATCGTCTGAGTATAATTTTTCGTAAGGCTTTGCGAGCACGATGAACCTTTACTTCCACATTTTCCTTACTAATATTTAAAATGTCTGCAATCTCCTGGTTATTCAAATCCATTTTATACCGCAGTATAATAACCGCTTTGTAGTTTTCATGTAATTCCAAAATCGCTGAATCAATTTCATCTTTTAATTCTTTTTTTTCGAACATTAAATGGGGATCTGGGATATATACAGGATTATAAGGTTGTTCATTTACCTTGCCAATATTCTCATCATAGTTAAGGATTATCACCTTCCTTTTTTTTCGCAGGGCACTTATACTGGAATTGGTAGCAATCTGATAAATCCAGGGCCCAAATTTCTTGCTCTGGTCGAATTGATATAATTTTTCATAAACTGTAACGAAAACGTCCTGTGTTATATCTTCTGCTTCCTGATATTGGCCAATCATCCTGTATATAATTGCGAATACCGGTCTCTTATAGCGGGCTACAAGCTCTTCAAAAGCCGACAGCTCACCCTGTAATGTCTGACAGGCAAGTGTTTCATCGCTTATCAAAATTATCAGCTCCCCAATTCCGTTCAATATTATATACGCAAGTAACTA
>DAOUSQ010000029.1 GCA_030627145.1 Syntrophomonadaceae bacterium
GATTTTCTCCTTACTCAGTTATTCCATTAGCTAAAATAAAACACTACTATAGTATATCATTTTCCACACTAATTTGGAATTGAATGCTGTTTTAACTGGCAGGACTTGAATTTATATTTCAAGTCCTGCTTCTTTTTGCATAAAGTCAAGAAGCCAAAAATACTATTTTTAAAGAAGAATACTTTGACAATGTCCGGAACAATTGTTTGTGGCCAGCATTTATTTTTATCTTTGAGATTAATTATTAAATTTATTAATAGAACCCAATATTCACCATTATTTATTAACAGTAAGGAGACAGGACATGAATCTTAAAATACGAATCAAACAGCATTTGAATGAAAATCGCTGGCAGTATATCTTGATAGTCGTTATTTTTCTATTCGGTTTAATCCTGGGTAACTATAAAGTTTTTGGACTGGAAGGAGGGGTTAAAAGTCACCTGCTGGATTTGATTGATAATTATTTGCAAGGAGGAGCACAGGAAGCCCTTGATGGGCAGAGCGTTTTCTGGGGTGCCTTTTTTAATCAGGCAAAAACAGTTGTTACAGTATGGTTTTTGGGTTTAACTGTTATAGGATTGCCGCTAATATTGGCTGTAGTTTTTTTGCGTGGTTTTTCTTTTGGCTTTACGGTTGGTTTTCTGCTGCAGGAAAAGGCCGGTACAGGAGTCCTAATATGTATTCTTTCCATCTTACCCCATAACCTGGTATATATACCACTTTTAATTGTATCAGCAGTTCTTGCTATGAATTTTTCTATTTTTATAGTCAAAGGAAGGAGTTCTAGTCTGTTACCTCTGAGTGCAGGGTTAATTACATACAGCGTTTTAATGTTGATTTGTTTAATAGTTTTCTTAACGGGTGCTTTTATTGAAGCTTACCTGTCTCCCTGGTTATTAGGTCTGTTTTTTAAGTAATTGAAGGAGGTAAAATTATATGATTATACTTGTGAGTAGTTGGAAACAAAAGGTCCTGAAAGCTTTAACTGTACTGGTGTTAATACTGGCATTTGCTTTTGCTATTCCTGTTTTTACAGGGGTACTTTACAGACAGATCCCCGCTTTTACCGGTTGGTTTCAGGAAGAACATCCTACAGGAAATCCTATGAGGGTAGAAAAACAGCAGGATGACACCAAATTCAACCAGGTGGTGAACCAGTTTGTAATAAAGCTGCAGGATTTCTACTATGAAAAATAAAAAAAGAAGGAAAAGCATACAGGGGTGTCAAAAGTAGTAGAAAATGCAGGAGGAAGGCTATGAAAAGTTACATTTCAGCCTTTATGGAGTATCTTAATTATGAAAAAGGTCTGTCTGTAAATACCCAACTTGCTTACAGGAGGGACCTGGTTAAGTTTGATAACTATCTAAAACAAGAATATGCTGGTGTAAGTCTACAGGATATAAAAAAGTATGAAATAATATCTTTTATGTCCTGGCAGCTAGATGAGGGATCAGCTTATTCAACGCTAGCCCGTACTCTTTCCAGTATTAAAACTTTTTTTAAATTTCTAATCCTGGAGGGCTACATGGAAAATAATCCTACTACCGATTTAGAAACTCCAAAAATAAAGCGTAAGCTGCCGCAGGTTTTATCTATTGAAGAGGTAGACATGCTTATGGAACAACCAAAGGTTGTTCTCCCGCTGGGGCTGCGAGACAGGGCAATGCTTGAACTTATGTACGGTACAGGAATAAGAGTATCAGAGTTACTTTCTTTACATATAGAAGACATAAATACTACAGCTGGTTTTTTGCGTTGTCTGGGAAAAGGAAGAAAAGAGCGTATAATACCGGTAAATCAGACTTCAATAAATTGGGTTCAAAGGTATCTGGCCAGGTCGCGCAGTATTCTGGTCAAAAGCCATTTAGAACGTACCCTTTTTGTAAATGCTAACGGCAGGAAGATGAGCCGACAGGGTTTTTTTAAGATATTGTCAGGTTATGTTAAGAAATCAAAAATCAATAAAGAAGTAACTCCTCATACCCTGAGGCATTCCTTTGCGACTCATATTTTAGAAAACGGGGCTGATTTACGGGCTGTACAGGAGATGCTGGGACATGCAGATATTTCAACAACACAGATATATACTCATCTAACCAGGGCAAGATTAAGAGAAGTATACCAGCAGTATCATCCCCGGGCATAGTTTAAGGAGGGAATTTTTATGGGAAAAAGAGCAATATTAATAGTACTCGATAGTGTAGGTATCGGGGAAATGGAGGATAGTTATCTTTATGGGGATGAGGGAAGCAATACTCTCAAGAATACGGCTTTGGCAGTAGGTGGACTTAACCTTCCGCATATGCAGCGGCTGGGTCTGGGAAATATTGAAGAAATAGAAGGGGTACTCCCGGTAAGAGAAGCCTTTGGGGCATATGGCAAGATGGCAGAAAAATCACAGGGGAAGGATAGCACTACCGGTCACTGGGAAATGATGGGATTAGTTACAGGTCATTCGTTTCCTACTTATCCAGAAGGTTTTCCAGTTAGCCTTATTCAGGAATTTGAAAAAAGTATAGGAAGAAAAACTCTTGGTAACGTAGTTGCTTCTGGTACAGCAATAATTGACGAGCTGGGTGAAGAACATATGGCAACCGGTTATCCTATTGTATATACCTCTGCTGATAGTGTATTTCAAATTGCAGCTCATGAAGATATTATTCCTCCGGAAGAACTCTATAGAATGTGTAAAATTGCACGAAGACTGTTAACTGGTGAACATAGGGTGGGAAGGGTAATAGCAAGGCCTTTTATTGGGCAACCTGGACATTATACGAGGACAAGCAACCGTCATGATTTTTCCCTTGAACCGGATAAAAACGTACTGGATTTTATTACTGAATCCGGGCAAAAAGTTATTGGAATAGGTAAAATAAAGGACCTTTTTGCCGGTAAAGGTATAAGTGAATCTTTACCCAGTAAAAGCAATAATGAAGGGATAGAATTAATTATTGATGTTATAAAGAGTAATACTGAAGATGGTTTGATTTTTGCTAACCTGTTGGATTTTGATCAGGCATATGGGCACCGGAATGATGCTCCTGGTTATGCTAAAGCTTTAGAAGAGTTTGATATTATGCTGCCGGATATTATTGAAGCAATGAGAACAGAAGATATATTTTTTATCACAGCTGACCACGGTTGTGACCCAACTACTGCCAGTACTGATCATTCCCGGGAATATGTTCCCATTCTGGTTTTTGGTAAAGGGATAAAACAGGGAATTGATCTTGGGATACGTAGTTCTTTTGCTGATCTAGGGCAGACTATTGCCGAACACCTGGGAGTTAAAGTGACCGGCCTGGCGGGAAAGAGTTTTTATAAACAATTGATAAGGGGTTAAATGTTGGGACAACGGACCTGTCCCCGTGTCCCAAAAGTTCAGCAATGGGGGATAAGTAGCGAACATGAGAATGATAGACCTCATACGGAAAAAGAAGCAGGGGGAAGAACTAACACAAAATGAAATTGATTTTATAGTACAAGGATACACAAAAGGTGAAATACCAGATTATCAAGTATCAGCGTTCCTCATGGCAGTTTGCTTCAAAGGAATGAATAAAGAAGAAACGGCTAATTTAACCCTGGCTCTCGTAGATTCTGGAGATAAAGTAGACTTATCGACAATAGAGGGAATTAAAGTCGATAAACATTCAACAGGAGGGGTGGGAGACAAAATTAGCTTAATTGTCGTTCCATTAGTTGCCTGTGTCGGTATTCCAGTGGCGAAAATGAGTGGTAGAGGCTTAGGTCATACTGGAGGGACAATAGATAAATTAGAAGCCATAGAGGGGTTTAGAACGGATTTAGACAGCAGCGAATTTATATCTAATGTAAATACATATAAAATGGCTATTGTGGGTCAATCAGCAAATTTAACTCCTGCTGATAAGAAACTATATGCTCTGCGTGATGTAACAGCTACAGTTGATAGTATTCCATTAATAGCAAGTTCAGTAATGAGTAAGAAAATCGCTTCTGGTGCTGACGCTATAGTTTTAGATGTTAAGGTAGGTTCTGGTGCATTTGTAAAATCAATAAAAGAAGCCAGGGAATTAGCCGAAACTATGGTTGCTATCGGAAAATCATTAAATAGAAAAACTATAGCAGTTATTACAGATATGAGTCAACCATTAGGACACGAAGTAGGTAATGCTAACGAGGTAAAGGAAGCAATAGATGTATTGAACAACAAAGGGCCTGAAGATGAAACCACAGTAGCATTAACAATAGCTTCATACATGGCAGTATTAGGTGGAGCTTTTCCAAATTTTGATTTAGCATATAATGAATTAAAACAGATAATTCAATCTGGGAAAGCTATAGAAAAGTTGAAAGATTTAATTAGAATACAGGGTGGGAACCCGGATATAGTTGATAATCCAGATAAGCTACCGCAAGCCAAATACCATATAGAAGTTAAATCTTTAAATGATGGGTATGTAGAATCAATTAATGCGGAAAGTATCGGCATATCAGCTATGCTACTCGGAGCAGGGAGGAAAACAAAAGAAGACAATATAGATTATTCTGCTGGTATAACTATGGTTAAAAAGGTTGGAGATAAAACAAACAAATATGATACGCTTTGTGTTTTACATACTAATTTAGAAAAACATGATGAAGCAGAAAGGGTAGCATTAAAAGCATTTAAAGTTAGTCAGAGTGAGTTACAAAAAATCAATTATATTTATGAAGTTATTGAATAAAATTACATACTGGGATACGGGGACAGGGTGGCAAACAAAACGTCCTCTTGCCACCCTTGGTTTTCCCGACAAAAACGTCTAACTCCTCACGTTATTAGGTATAACTTCCCTTAAAAATAGATTGGAATAATAGTTTCTTAACCTAAATATAATCTAATAGATGATTATTTTAGGGGAGGTGCGCAATTTAATGTTTTTTAAGAAGAGCGTTGTCTGGATTGTGTTATTAGTATTTGTTTTTACCTTTACTTCTCCAGTAACGGTAAGGGCAGATACGGTTGATGTAAAGGCGGGTTCATATGTTTTAATGGACGCAGATTCAGGGAAAATATTACTGGCAAAGAATCAAAATAAAAGAATGCCTCCAGCCAGTATGACGAAACTAATGACTCTTATACTGGCAGTAGAAGCTTTAGAAGAAGGAAAAGTAGGATTGAAGGATAAGGTTATAACCAGTGAAAATGCCTGGAAAATGGGAGGTTCACAAATATACCTTGAACCAGGAGAAGAAATGACCTATGAAGAAATGTTAATAGCTATAGCTGTAGGGTCAGCCAACGATGCCTGTGTGGCAGTAGCTGAACATCTTGAAGGTACCCATCAGAATTTTGTCGACAACATGAATGAAAAAGCAAAGTCAATGGGGTTAAAGGATACTCATTTTGTGAATTCTCATGGGCTCAGTGCAAAAAACCATTATACATGTGCAAATGATATGGCGGTAATTGCCAGACATGCTTTAACTCATCCGAAAATCATGGAATACTGTTCAATAAAAGAATATAACCTGAGACAGGGTGAATTTAAATTGTTTAATACTAATAAATTGCTCTGGTGGTATCAGGGAGCGGATGGGTTTAAAACTGGCTATACCAGTGAGGCGAAATTCTGTCTTACATCTACAGCGAAAAGGGATGGCCTGCGATTAATTTCGGTGGTTATGGCATCACCCGAAAAACATGGAAATTTTAGAGATTCTATGCAGCTGTTAAATTATGGCTTTGCTAAATATTCTTATAAAACCTTTTATGTTGAAGGAAATGTATGTGGTTTAGTTGGGGTCGGTAAAGGTATCCAGGATAGTGTCGAAGTTGTTGCCAGTGAAGATGTGGGATCAATTTCATTAAAAGGCAAAGAAGATAAAATAACCTATCAGAAAAAGTTATTTTCTTAT
Organism: Syntrophomonadaceae bacterium; assembly: GCA_030627145.1. The sequence goes on from DAOUSQ010000029.1 coordinate 5,887, forward strand.
GTTGATGCTCCGGTAAAAGAAGGACAGAAATTGGGAGAAATCTTAATATATAATGATGGTGATTTGCAAAAGAAAGTTGACCTGGTTGCTTCTGTAGATGTTCCCCGTTCAGGGTTAATAAAGGAGATATTGAAGATGCTTGCCGAAACTTATCTATTATAAATGGAATTTTGTGGAAGGTATTACCCCCTTCTTGTAGAACCTTTTACTAAGTATCAAATACGGGGAGGGGATAATGAAGTGGATGTAGAACTAAAACAGATTAGAAATACGCTTGTGGTTAGAATCCGGGGTGAAATGGATATGCTTATTGCTGAAAAAATACGGCAGGAAATAGATGAAAAGCTTAAAGATAAGAATATCAAAAACTTAATTATCAATATGGAAAAAGTTACATTTATAGATAGTTCTGGTCTGGGTGTTATTATTGGAAGATATAAGAAAGTTACTGCCAGTAACGGTCGAATGTATATTGTTGGAGCCCAGCCACCCGTAGAAAAGATACTATTTTTTTCAGGAATAAATAAACTGGTTCCGATGTACAAGAGTGAACAGGATATAATTAGTATCTAAGGGGAGGTGAATCCAGCCTTGAGCTGGATATATTATGAATGTAAAGAATTTTGTTCGTTTTGAATTTCAGAGTTTACCAGAAAACATATCATTTGCCCGTTCCTGTGTGGGAGCTTTTGCATCACAGCTAGATTGTAGCCTGGATGATATTGAAGAAATAAAGCTGGTGGTTTCAGAAGCAGTTTCAAATAGTATAATACACGGGTATGATAATAAATCTGATGAAAAAATTGTAATTATGGTATCTATCATGGATAACAGGACGATTGAAATAATTATTGATGATAATGGTAAAGGTATTGAAAATGTAGAGCAGGCTCTTGAACCAACCTATTCCAGTAATTCGTCAAGAATGGGATTGGGATTTACCTTTATGAAGTCTTTTATGGATGATATGGAGGTTGTGAGTAAGCCTGGTGAAGGGACAAGCGTCAGACTGAAACGCAGTTTTCTTGCCAGGGATAAAGAAGCTTTTGCTTAAAGGAGGTTACATTATGTCCTCTACAAGTTCTTATCAGGATAATGAAGACCTCCTTATTGAAGCCCAGAAGGGTGACCCAGAAGCAAAATCCAGGGTATACGAGGCCAATATAGGCCTGATATATATGGTTCTGGAAAGATTTAAAAAGACTTCGTATGAGTATGAAGACCTTTTTCAGGTCGGTTCTATCGGTTTGCTAAAAGCCATTGATAGATTTGATTTTAGTTTTAATGTGCGTTTCTCTACATATGCAGTTCCTATGATAATAGGGGAAATAAAAAAGTTCTTGCGAGATGATGGCATAGTCAAAGTTCAGCGTGGAGTTAAAAAAATTTATGCAAAAGTTCGCTGGGCTCAGGACAAGCTCCGTGGGGAACTTGGTAGAGAACCAGGTGTAGGTGAAATAGCAGATCTTTTGAATATCAATAAGGAGGATATAGTCCTGGCTATGGAAGCCTGTCGGACTCCTGCTTATATTCACGATGTAATGCCCGGGGGTGATAAAGAACAGCCATCCCTTATCGATAAACTTGCCAATGATGAGGGTAGTAGTATGATGCTAGAAAAACTAACCTTGCGTGAGGCTTTAACCAAATTGGATTACCGGGAAAGAGAAGTGATTCTCAGGCGTTTTTTTAGGGACGAGACCCAGTCAGTTATTGCAGATGATATTGGAGTTTCCCAGGTACAAGTATCCCGGATAGAAAAATGTGCTATTAATAAACTTAAAAATATTCTCAAGTAATACCTACTTTATAGGAACTAATTAAACCTGCGTATCTTTGTGGTATGTATGCCAGCGTCTATTTTCAAGGCACACTTAGTTATTTTTAGATTTCTTGTACCAGTTTGTTGTTAGAGCAAGACCATCGTAAAGTGAATGAACGGGTTTGAAATTGAGCAGACGTTGAATTTTTTCTATACTGGCTATTCTGGTAATAGTTTGATCCCATGACCGGAGCATGGAATACTGAACCGGGGAACTTGAGCTGGTTACAGTACAGATTGTTTTTGCCAGTTCTGAAATAGTCGTTGCCTGACCGGTTCCAATGTTAAAGGTTTGATTTTCGCCTTCTTTTGCAAATCCAGCTAGTATGGTCCCTTTTACAGTATCTTCAACATATGTGAAATCCCGTTTCTCATTTCCGGTGCCGGTAATAACAATTGGAGAATTATTCAAGGCATTGTTAATAAAACGTGGAACAACTCCACGGTAGATGTTAGTAGATTCTTTAGGACCATAAGAATTAAAATAGCGAAGGATAGTTGTCTTTAACCCGTAATTATATGAATAGAACTGGCAGTAATATTCTCCTGCTAACTTTGATATTCCATAAGGTGTGTGGGGATGAAGAGGATAGTTTTCCTTAACGGGTTTTTCTGAAGAGAGATATACACACGAACTTGAACCGTAAACAAACCGGTCTATACCAGTATTCAGTGCTAACTCTAATTGAATTAGAGTACCTCCAGCGTTTACACTTAAATCTGCAAAAGGATCTTTTATAGACAATTCGTTGGCATAACGGGCTGCTAAATGGAAAAGTATATTTGGGTAATACCTGTTATAGATATCTGCAATACTTTTATCCCTGACATCTTTTTTATAAAAATGAAGCCTGTTCGAATCGGGCAGGTTATCAGTACTGCCACTGAAAAGGTTATCAATAACGATAACTTCATGCCCCAGGTTTATCAGGTATTCAGCTAGATGTGATCCAATGACACCGGATCCTCCGGTGATAACAATAGTTTTCCTTTTCAAAACGTTCAGACTCCTAAACTATACAACTTTATATTTTTACCTGAAATATTTGATGCTGTGGTATGTCATAGCTGTAGCCAGAATTATTTTAATAAGATTGGTATTAAACAGGTTTCCATCTGGTTGATACGATGGGCATAGGTATGATTGTTAAGGACTTCTGTTTGACCTTGCCTTGCGATAGCCTGGCGTTCTGAGTCGTTTTTTAAATAGTAGTCAACCAATGTTAATGTTTCGTTGGGTGAAGTGGACCATACCAGGTGGTGATGATTTGTAAAATAGTGCTCGTGCGAGGGGGTATAAGCTGTCAGGTAAAATGCCCCGGACCCCATAATTTCAAATGTTCTGCAACTTGTCTGGGTTAGTGAAGTATTAACGTTTTGAAGACCAAGAACAATTTTGGCAGATGAATAAACATAAGGTGTTTCAAGGTAAGATATACTTCCTCCGTAGAATTTCTCATCAATAGTATATTCCAATAAAGGGTTGGTCCAATCTGCGCCCCATATTTTGATATCATATCCTGCAGCAATAAGTGGTTTAACTATATCTTGGATAGCTTTTCTCTGGATATTTTCGTAAGC
>DAOUSQ010000083.1 GCA_030627145.1 Syntrophomonadaceae bacterium
GAAAGATTATACTAGTGCAGGATACTATGGAAATAGATTTCACAACGATGCGGTGAGTGCCGGAGAACCCGCGTCTATTAAACTTCGTTGTTGTACTTTCCATGCCTAATATGAAATTTAAGATAATAATATACATCGAACAAGAGATTCTGCACTGCAAGCAACCACGTGAATATCAGCCTTACTCGCATCTATTATCTGTTTTAAACTAACATCATCTAATAGTACATCCTGTCCTTCTTTAAAAACTATATCAGGTAGAATTACCTTTTTTCCAGTATACCTATTACCCAACGCATTAATTATATCGTTTCCTGTCAACAAACCGGTCACTGATACGTTTCCACCAAAAAATTTATTATTTACCCGGATAATATGTACCGATAAACCTCTTATTTTGTTCAAGCGATCGACAATGGGATTTAATACTGGTAACGCTGACACACCCGTTATTACATACGCTTCACTATTTTTGATTTGTAAAGGTAATGAAGGCTCCAACTCAGCAAAATCATCTAATAATATTCTTGATAAACCTATCCCATTTTCCACCTGACAATAATCATCATAATACCTAGCATCGGGAAAATCCTTTTTAGCTATTATATAAAATTCATCTGCCAGGTAAATAAATCCCCGGTTAAATTGCCTGCGAAATCTATCGTGAAACCTATCCGTTATTTTGATTATTTCTCTGGCTTCATTCCCGGTAAATGACCGGAGTTCCTGTAGTTTATAACGATGCCCCGTCAATCCTACCGGTACTATACCAATAGAACAAACAGAAGGATGGTATTTCGACAGTTCACAAATAGTTTCTTCTAATACTTTACCGTCATTTATTCCCGGACAGAGTACAATTTGTGTATGTACTTCAATACCGGCATCTTTTAAACGCTGCAAATCCTGTCTTATGTTTCTTGCATTAGGATTTCTTAACATCCTGCCCCTGAGCTCAGGATCCATACAGTGAACAGATACATATAAAGGACTAAGCCTCATCTCTAATATTTTTTGCCAATCTTTTTCTTTTAAATTACTCAAGGTTATAAAGTTGCCAAAAAGAAAGGAATACCTGTAATCATCATCTTTAATATACAGCGTTCCCCTCATATTATCCGGCAGCTGGTCAATAAAACAAAAAATACAGTGGTTATTACATACTTTCATCCGGTCAAAGACCAGGCCTTCAAATATCAAGCCAATTTCCTCATCATAATCTTTTTCCACTTCAACAGTCCACAATTCATCATCCTGCTTTTTTATATCAAGTACAATAAAATCCTCCTGGGAATAAAACTTATAATCAAGAATATCATTTATTTCGTTTCCATTAATAGATATTAATTCATCCCCTGCATTCAACCCCACATCTTCTCCTATACTATTCTCCATTACTTTTTTAATAATTGCGCCCATTTTGCGCCACCCTCCCGGGAAAATTTAAAATCTTACTAGTAAATCTCTTCTTAATCCCCTTCGATAAATTCGCCAATGACTGGAAATTTCCTGCTAAGAAAGAAAATATGAAAAATATACCCATGGGATTTAAAAATGTTATGGAATACTTATTACAAGTGGATAAAATGATTTGTCCTGTTCCTTTAATAGAACAAATGAATCTTCGATAAGTTAAGAAATGAGGGATTTCAATTGTTGCTTAAACTTATTTTAAATTCCTCTACGTCTTTTCGTATATGATTTAATTCTTTTTTTAAAATGTATTTAGATAAATACCTGTTCCATAATTTTCCGCCTAATATATCAGGTATCTTACTCAATAACCATATAATTTTCTCTCCTTTAATACACAACGGCTTCACGATCAAATCCCGGGAAGAATAACCCAGAATTTGTACCAGGTCTTCAATACTCTTTTTTCCTATTAAAACATCTCTCCCTGCTCCCAGGGTATATACTTGATTACCTTTTTCATCTTCATCAATAAAAATAGGAAAACCACTTTTATCTTTTGCTACATCACCAAAGCCTTTAATCATTTTAAAATTGTTATCATTTAACTGTCCTAAATATATATTAGCAGCAATCAGTGCCTGGTGAACACCTGTCGTTCCTAAGAATATTATTTTCATTTATTTACTCCTCTGTATATTATTAAGAATTTTTAAACGAGTTATTTCCACCAGGTTAACCAGGTTTAAAAAAGCATTTCTCGTACCTACACTCAGTACAGGACGTCCCAGGGAAACCATCCCTATTCTTCTAGAGGTAAAACCTCCTAATTTCATGGCCCAGTTAATCCTGTTCATGCAATTAACAGCAATCACCTGATCTTTAGCCCCCAGAATTTCTGCTATACCCATTAAAACATTAGAATACCGGTCTCCAAGACTTTTCTTTCCCAATACATAAACCTCATTTCCGTATTCATCACAGCCCATAAAACGAATGGATCCAAAATCTTCATTATTGGTCTTATCAAAATATGGAAGAGCCATTAGTTCTTCCATAGTAGGAGGCCGGTTCTTTCCTATTAAACCTATATGTAAGGCAGCTGCTGTTACTGAGGAATGAGACCCTCCAAAACAGTAATATATAACTTTCATACAATACCTCCGGCATATTTAGTTAATAGTGAATAGATAGTAGAGAATAGTTAACGGAGGGAAAACTTTGTTTTCCCTTCATCAAATAATTAGCAAATGTTTACCATTTAATAGCTTTCAACTATTGATTTCCTTCATTGGTGAAAACAGTATCCTAAAGTTCTATATACAATATGGTACTCAGGTTAAATCCCCCCGACATTTTAGTTTCATAAAAACCTGCGTCTAACTCAGAACAATGCAAGCAAAATCAATGTTTGCAAATAAAATAAATACCATTTTCTAAGTCATGTACTACTCCCCCAAGTATTCTTGCCAGCAACAGACTAATTCTTTCCTGTTCTTTTCGGTCAGCAGCCAGGAATACCGGGCACCCACCACTCTGCACCTTACTCATATCGCCCGTTACAATAGCCAAAATATATTCGTTTAACCCGGTATCCATTTTTAATCTGCCGCCTTTCTACCAAAAAAGCTACTTAGAGTTGTCCCTCTAGTTGTTTCGAGAACCGGTACTCTTTTAATTATTTCAATAAGATAGTCAATATCTGGTTCATTGGCAACAAGAAAAAATGCCAGGTACCCTTTATCAACCTGTTTCCTGACCATAGGTATCAAGTCTATTTCATTAATATCTACTTTAGTTCCAAGGATTGATACAGCATCATGAATTATTGCCATACGTTGGCCCGGGGCATGTAAGGTTATACGGGCATTATCATCTTTGGGTTTAATAATTACACCCATACCTTCTTGCATAATTTTTTCCCTGGTCTCCGGCAAACCGATATTCATTATTACTACATCATTAACCTTAAGAAGAGAACCATCAAAATAGACATGCCCTTTCTTTACTTGAGCAATATCATCAATATAGGATCCACTCATTAACCTTCCAGATATTAATATGACTATTGGCCCTACAATAAAAATATATTTCCATCCAAAAAAGTACACAACCGTACTGGTAATAAGTGATGCAAATATAACCAGATAATTTCTCGCTTCAAAAACCCTGGCTATTCCTTCAATATAATCGGTACCCCTGGAAACTAATTTTGTTTCTTCCAATTTATTTAGAGTTTCCCTTTCCATATTTCTAATATCTCTAAACTGCTGAGCAGCAAGTACAAGAAAGGTTACTGCAACATAGTCAGGCTTGGCAATAGCAGGCACGGCAACTGCACCCAGGCTTGCCGCTATAAAGCCCAGTGACAGGTGGGTAAGGTGCCCGTGAGGATATGTCGGATAATTTCGATAATCATTACGCAGCATTACCCACCTGTCAATAAATCCTACAACGATTCCAGCCAGGATTACTATTCCGTATTTCTCCATATTATTTGCTGATAGATCCCCTGTTTAGGAGATAATATCCTCCACCTGCAGCTGCCAGAACAACTACGATAAATAATATCGCTTTAAATGCTCCCTGATTATCTTTTGCCGCTGGTTTAGCTGCTGGTTCACCAGTAACTCCAGATGTATTACCTACCCCCAGGACAACTGGTAGAGTCTCAGCAAACAACTCCCCCCCTTTTTGTGCTTCTTCCTTTTTATTGGTATGGGCTCCAACTTCTATCAGCATAGCACGGGGGCTTAAATCCTGGTTATAATCACCTTTACCCATATATATGCCGTTAGAAAGACCCGGTTCTTTCTTATCCATTACCGCCTTGATTCTTTTGGCAAATTCCAGGTTGGTTTTCATATTGGGATTCTGCCTTCCAACTACCAGCTTTATTTTTGTAACATCTTTCCCCCCTACCTCGGTCTGGTATTCATCAGGTGGAGTAGAATCACGGTGGACATCAAGAATTACATCTGGCCCCTCCTTTAACAGAGTAGCAGCAGTTTTCCTTGAACGGCTATATGCATTAATATCATGTGGGTTATGGTTATTTTCGCTGTAATCAACTTTAAATCCCAGCTCTTGTAATTTATCCGCCAGAGCTTTTCCTACATCATATATTCCGCCTTCACCATCAATACTTTCCTTACCATCGGAAGGCACATAGGATTCATCACTGTGAGTATGATAAATAGCAATCTCAGGTTTTTTGTTCCCGGATACAGCTGGGATTACTTTATTATTTATTATCCAGGCGTTTTTTTGTGTATCAAAATCTATATCAGGCATCTTTTCCTGTCCTTGATAAACACAACGTGCGGTATCACCAACAATTTCAACCACTTTAAATCTTGCGTTATCAGCACTTATATATTCATCACCCACATATACCTGCATACCGGTCTGATGGATAATGTTATTATTTTCATCAACCAGGGTAAAGTGTTCCCCACCTGGTCTTTCTTGATGTGAAGCCAGTGTTGCACTACACAGGCTTAATACAAAAATAATCAGTAGAGGTAGTATAATAATACGCTTATTCACTTTTCTCACCCCTTTTTTCTGTTTCCGGTTCTTCTGTCTCCTCTTGTAGAGGTTTATGAGAAGGTTCTGGTTCGCGCAGATTTTTTACCAGTTCTTCAGGTCTACCCTCGCTCTTAGGACCTCCTTGAATCCTTTCTAAAGATTCTCCAACTAATTCTGCTAAAAGAACAGCTAATATACCTGCCAGGATTAATGAGTCAAAAGCACCCGCTCCCCCAACATTAACAGTTCCTCTTACTCCAGTACGGACCAGATAAATGTATTGCCCTACATCCAGAGATAAAACTCCTATTACTGCAGCAAAAAAAGCACCTCTACGTGATCTGCCTGCCAGATAACCAACAATACCTGCCACCAGGGGATAAATATATATGGGATCTATAAATATTTGTTCCGGTTCTGCTCCCAGATATCTGGCCGCCAGGAACAACGCCAGAGCA
>DAOUSQ010000087.1 GCA_030627145.1 Syntrophomonadaceae bacterium
TGTAGTAATGAGAATGCTCTTTGGCTGTGGTCTGAGAATCTCTGAGGCAACAAACCTTCTCGTAGAAGATGTAGATTTAATAAATGATCTGCTCGTTATCCGAGAAAGCAAAAATGGTAAAAGCCGATTGATACCAATGGATCATTCTTTAGCCGATGTGTGCCGCCGGTATACTAAAATTGTAGATGTTTCCAGACAGACTTATTTTTTCGAGATGAAAAACCATGTGCCGCCATCAACTTCCACATGCTATAGATTGTTTCGTATACTGTTAAAGCAATGTGGAATTGCCCATAAAGGTCGCGGAAAAGGGCCGAGGCTTCATGATGCTAGGCATACTTTTGCTGTGTGGTCATTAAAAAATCTTGCAGACCAAAAGATGGATTTGTATGTGGTATTACCAATCCTTTCGGAATATCTTGGGCACCATTCTATCAAGGAGACCGAAACATATGTGAAACTTACAACCAGTATGTTCCCTGACCTCATTTCACAAATAAGCACTTCCAGCAATTATGTAATTCCGGAGGTGCAGTATGAATAAGCCAACTGAATTTTCTTATTACTTAGCCAAGTATTTGCAGACATATTTGCCGGGGGTACAAGGAGCAAGCACAAATACTGTTCATTCATACAGGGACACCTTTACTCTGTTTTTAAATTTTTGTAAGGAGAAGAAACAAATACGGCCGGACAAATTGGATTTTCCCCATATAAATAAAGCGTTGATAGAGGAATTTGTCTTATATCTTGAGCAAGAACTCGGAAGAAAGATTTCTACGCGTAACCAGCGCTTAGCTGCAATACATGCATTCTTTCACTTCTTAATGACCGAGAATGCCCAGTATGTATACCTGGCACAAGAAATTTTAACGGTGCCTATTAAAAAAGTGCCAATTCATGTTCCCTCGTATTTGACGCTGCAGGGAATAGAGGCTTTATTAAAAGAACCAGATGTTAATACTGTTGCTGGCAGACGCGATTTAATGATATTAAGTCTTATGTATGATACAGGTGCTCGAGTTCAGGAGATTATTGATTTGACGCCGGCTGATGTCCGACTTCCTAATCCTCCTATTGTAAAGTTGAAAGGAAAAGGAAATAAAGAAAGAATTGTTCCATTAATGCCCAATACACTAAAAATGCTTAAGTTCTGTCTTGATGAACATGGATTTAGAGGCTCAGAGTCATTATGCTACCCATTATTTTATAATAAATATAACAACAAGCTAACGCGAGCTGGAATAGCATTTATAATTAAAAAATACGCTTCCAGTGCTCATGAGAAACACCCAGATATTGTTTCTGAGAAAGTAAATCCACATATGCTCCGGCATTCGAGAGCTATGCCCCTTCTACAGGCCGACGTTAACTTGGTATATATTAGAGATCTGTTGGGGCATGCGTCAGTAAAAACAACTGAAATCTATGCTAGGGCGGATAATAATATGAAACGAACTGCAATTGAAAAAGCGTCTAAAACATTTAATGTGAGCGAGATGAAATCATGGCAAAACAATGCTGATTTGTTTATCTGCGGTACAATGGGAAGTATTTTTGATATAATAAAAAAGGTATAGTCTTTTTTGCAAAGCACTAGATCATCAAATATTTTTAGAAAGGAGAGAGATGTGCAAACCCTAATAATTATTTTGCCTGTTGTTCTTGTTTTTTTTGCAGCCCTATATTTTATATGGGAAGTACGTTCAAGAAAAAAGAAAAATATTAAGAGAGAAATTATGAAAAGTGGGAGCAGGGGAGAGTCTAAGGTCCAATACGTTTTACGCACCCTGGAGAAATCTAATTCCCGGTACAGAGTTTATCATAATATTAAGCTGGGGCCCGATCCGTTACATACTAACGAATATGATTCTGTAGTTGTAGGGCCTGGAGGAATTCTTCACATTGAAACAAAAAACTATGGGGGCGAGCGTGGAGGAATTATAGACATAGACAGTAATGATAACTGGATACTGCATAAAAAAAATGGATATTCCAAACTAATAACCAATCCTATTGGGCAGGTTGGTTCCCACGAATATCGCTTAAAGGGATTTTTGATGAAGGTAGTTGGTGTTAAGAAATTACCAACTCAGGGGATAGTAGTTTTATCATGTGATAACATAACAGTAAGGTATAACAAAAAAGCTAATACTGATATTCCTATACTTAGTCGCCATGAACTGGTAGATTATATGAAGGATTATAATAGGAAGAACGTTATACTATATCCCAAAACCATAAAAAAAATATGTAAAAGCATTGAACAGATGAATAGCATGGCAAAAGCAAAAGCTAATTAAATGATTGAGTAATTATTCTACCGGGATAGAATAAAATGGCAATTACTCCAAAACAGTTTAATATGAATGTGAGATAATGGAGATAGGGATTTTTTCTATCTCCATTATAATATTTAAGCCACCTGCTTATATTAATAATAGTAACAAAAATAGTAACAAAATCGTATCAAAAAAAGCTAACATTTATATATAACCAGTGTAAAACCTCTTTTGGTCATTCGTAGAGGAGACTTTAGTCTCCCCCGGATTGAAAAATCTTTTATGAAATAAAAAAAACAAACCATTCAAGAACTAAAGTAACCAGGTAATTTAAAACGGAGGGTAAATGATGATTACCAGACAAATTAAAACTATTCTTTACTTTTTGTTTCTTATATTTTTAATAGTTACAAATCAGCCAGTTGAAGTATCTGCTGAAACAAATACTTCTGTAAAGCCTTTAATATACACCGTAAATATTAACGATACAGTTACTGTAGGTACGGCAAAACATATTAATCGGGCAATAAAGATTGCTGAAAGTAAAAATGCCGAAGCACTAGTGATTTTACTCAATACACCGGGTGGCCTGGTTTCAGCTACACTCGATATTATAAGTGATATTTCTTCATCTAAGATTCCGGTAATTACTTATGTTACTCCACGGGGAGCCATAGCTGCATCTGCTGGTACTTTTATTTTACTGGATGGGCATATTGCAGCAACGGCACCCGGAACAACCTGTGGTGCAGCTATGCCGGTAAATGTTGCTGCACCAGGTACTGCTCCACAGGCAGCTGACAAAAAAACAATCAATTTCATGGCCGGGCATATGAAGAGTGTTGCTAAGGAGAGAGGTCGTCCGGCGGATCTGGCAGAGAAATTTGTTAAAGAAAATCTTACCCTTGATTATAATGAAGCTTTGGATAAAGGCGTTGTAGATATAATTGCTATCAACCTGGATGAACTACTGGAGAAGGTTGATGGTATGCAGGTAAAAATGGATACTGGACTTGTGACATTGAATACTGATGGAGCGGAAGTTAAAAATATTCAAATGGGTGGAGATGAGAGTTTTATTCATGTAGTCAGCAACCCTACACTTGCTATGATTCTTTTAATGATTGGCGTTTATGGCTTAATTATTGGTTTTAGTTCTCCAGGCTTTTTTTTCCCAGAAGTCCTGGGATCAATCAGTCTTATTTTAGGTTTATATGGAATAGGTTTATTTGAAATTAATCTTGCAGCTGGATTACTAATACTACTGGGAATTGGACTTTTAATAGCAGAAGCATTTACGACTACCTATGGAATTTTAGCTGTAGGTGGTATAACGAGTGTAGTGTTAGGAATCCTGTTTTTTCCTGTGGAACCGCTTATGCCCACAAACTGGTTTGCCGGCTTAAAATTCATGGCGGTAGGAATCGGACTGGTAAGTGCTGCTTTTATTTTAATTGTATTACTTGGTATAGTTCGTCTCAGGAAAGCTAAGGTAGTGCATGGTGACAATGAATTTTTTGAAACAGGTGGGCGTGCAGTTACTCCTCTGGAACCTGATGGTCACATAAAAATCAAAGGGGAGATCTGGAAGGCCGTATCAAAAGATGGAAATACTATTCCTGAGGGGGGGATGGTTAAAGTAATTGAGCGTAAAGGCATGCGATTAATCGTGGAACCACTTTCGGGGGATCATAATAAAAAGAAAGAATAAAGGAGGAGCATATTATGGCTTTGTTAAGCAGTATTCTTGACTGGTCAGCAGTTATTATTCTTATTGTAGTGATATTGAGTTTATCAATAAAAATAATACCTGAATATGAAAGGGCTGTGTTATTCAGGTTAGGACGGCTGGTAGATGTTAGAGGTCCGGGATTGATCTTCATAATACCGATTATTGATAAAATAATACGTATGTCTCTTAGAGTTATTGTATTTGATGTTCCCCCACAGGAAGTTATTACCCGTGATAATGTTACCTGTAAAGTTAATGCAGTTCTATTTTACCGGGTAGTTTCAGCTGATAAGGCGGTAGTTAATGTGGAAAGATTTCATGAAGCTACCAATCAGTTAGCCCAGACTACTCTAAGAAGTGTGGTAGGAACAGCAGATCTCGATGAACTACTGGCTGAACGGGAAAAACTTAATAAAACTATACAGGAGATAGTTGATGAAGCTACTGATCCCTGGGGGATTAAAGTAACTGCTGTAGAAATAAAAGATGTAGTACTCCCAATGGAAATGCAAAAGGCTATTGCCAGGCAGGCTCAGGCTGAAAGAGATAGACGAGCAGCTATAATACAGGCTGAAGGTGAAAGACAGGCATCTGAGAAACTGGCCCAGGCATCAGAAATATTAAGTTCGCAAGAAGGAGGACTCACCTTAAGGATGCTGCGTTCCCTTTCCGAAGTTGCCAACTCACAAAATACAACTATCCTTTTCCCATTGCCTATGGAACTTAGACGAATACTGCCAGATTTGGATTCTATTATTCCCAAACAGGATGAAGAGAAATAGTATAAGAAAATTACTTTGAAAAAGAGGTAGACGAAGGCTATTAAGGTTTTTGTCTATCTTTTTGTTTAGCTATATCAATAGATGGCGTATTTCATATCCTTGAGCATCCAAATAATGTTAAACTGGCGTCCTATTTTGGTAAAGAAGCGAGTGTTGAAGGAATAATTAATAAATACCGGGCGTTATATAAGGAAAAGGTGCAGGAATTAAAACCAATATTAAAAAACAAGAGACTTATGATTATTACCTATAATCATGATATTGACTGGATACTGGAGCCGGCTTTAGATGCAGGTATTGAAATTTCTCTACCTTCTCTGGGGTACCTGGACATCACAGAAAAGTCCCTGTTTGGAGTCCCCGGGGCTTTAATGCTTATAGAACAAATTATTAATGGTTTAAGATTTTTATATGTATAGATATTTCAATCATAACTAAACTGAAATAAATTTATTTTAAGAATGAATAAATTATTAGGTATTTGTACTATACAAATGTGATTCCACTGCGAA
>DAOUSQ010000074.1 GCA_030627145.1 Syntrophomonadaceae bacterium
TAATGGAGGTTTATAATGGAGGTAAATATTACGATACTTGTTGAAAATACTACTCCTGCAGCACCACTTGTCGGAGAGTATGGTTTTTCTGCTTTACTGACAGTAGATGATAGAAAAATACTTTTTGATACCGGCAGTTCAGATGCAATATTTAAAAACAGTAATTATCTTGGTGCCGGGCTTGACAAAGTTGATGCTATAGTTATCAGTCATGGACATTTTGATCACACTGGTGCTGTTGTTCCGTTTTTAGAGAAATACGGCAAGAAACAGTTTTATGCTCATTCCAATATTTTTGCTAAAAGGTTTGCGCCTGCAGGTAATAATCAATACCGGGATATAAGCTGTGTTTTCTCTAAAGAGGAAATGGTTGATGCTGGTGCTGAGATTAATTTTACTGATAATTTTTATGAAATATTTCCCGGTGTATATGCAACTGGTGAAATTCCAAGAATGACTGACTATGAGGATGTAGGTGGAAAGTTCGTGGTTGAAGTCAATGGGAGTTTGCAGGAGGATAAAATACCAGATGATATGGCTTTAGTAATTAATCACCCGGATGGTTTAATAATTATTAGTGGTTGTGCTCATTCGGGAATAATAAATACCATAAAATATGCCGTGGAAAAAACAGGAAGGTCTGAGATATTAGCTTTTGTAGGTGGAACACATTTAATAAGAGCTTCTGAAGAAAGATTACAAAAGACTATTGCCGCTCTTGAATTATATAATGTTCAAAAGTGTATTGTATCTCATTGTACAGGTTTCTATGCTGCTGCAAAGCTATATAATGCACTGGGCAACAGGGTAATCAAAGGAGAAACAGGTATGAGTTTCATGTTTTAATCGTTTTATTTTTATAGTTTATGGTACTAAAACCAGCATAGCAAAACATGTAAATTTTTAGTTCAGATAAAGTATTATGGTTAATAAAAAAATTTCATTTAACAGACTATCATTAATTGATATTTCAAAGAAGAATTATAAAAGTAATAGGGGAAGGGTTAGGAGTAAGGCGAATAACGGTTGAATAAAAAAAGGTTGCTTACGAAAAATCCTTACATCTAACTCCTCACTCCTTACTAGTATTATGGGGGATGGGGTGTGATGTATGAACGGGAATAAGTACAGAGTTAACACCAGGTATCTTCGAAAAAACTGCAAGCCTTCTATTTTTAATTTTGAAAGTACAGCTGAAATAAAGCCACTGACAGGGATAATTGGACAGGATCGTGCGGTTCGGTCAGTGTCTTTTGGACTTGATATTGATAACAACAATTATAATATTTATCTGGCCGGAACATTTGGAACAGGTAAAACAAGTCTGGCAAGAGGAATGCTGGAGAAAAAAGCTATAAAAAAACCAGTTCCTTCAGACTGGTGTTATGTATATAATTTCAGAAATCCCGGTACTCCAAAAGCAATAGAATTGCCAGCAGGAATGGGTAAGGAATTCAAAAAAGATGTTTCTGTTCAAATAGACAGGGCTGTTAAACAGATTAGCAAAGGATTTGAGAGCGAAGATTTTGAATTTAAGAAAAATGATATACTAAATAGTTTTGTTAAAGAAACTAATGTAATGTATATGCAGCTTGAGGAACTGGCGCATTCATTTGGTTTTTCTATTACTAAAAGCCAGAATGGAATAACAACTGTTCCGCTTAAAGAAAATGGAGAAGTACTGAATCAGGAAGAATACCTTGCTTTACCTGAAGCAGAACGGTCTGAAATAATGAGGAAAAGTGCAATTGTCCAGGAAAAATTAAACGAGGCCTTCAGGCAGTATAAAGATCTGGAGAAATTTATTAAGGCAAAAATTAAAGATCTTGAAAAAGAAACAGCAAGAGCCATAAGTGTTTCCTATTTTGCCTTTCTCGTTGATAAATATCGTATATTTAAAGATATTGTAGAGTATCTGGAAGATATGCAGCAGGATTTACTTGCTAATGTAGAACTATTTGTTAAACAAGAAGAAGAAAATGTAACATTCAATATTTTTCGCAATTTCAATAAGCGAACATTCTCGCGCCGTTACCAGGTAAATCTTATTGTCGATAATTCAGAGCTAAAGCATGCACCTATAGTTTTTGAAACTGATCCGACTTATTCAAATTTATTTGGACAGATTGAATACGAAGGTGAATTCGGAGTGCTTGCTACAGACTTTTCCAAGATTAAAGCGGGCTCCGTACACCAGGCAAATGGAGGATATCTGGTACTACACGTTAACGATATTATTAAGAATTACTACATCTGGGAAACGCTAAAAAAGATACTTGAGAATCAAGAAATAAAAATAGAAAATTTCAACCGAATCTTTGGTCTAAATAATGTGGAGACTTTAGAGCCCGAACCAATACCAGTTAAATTAAAGGTTATTTTAATAGGAGAAGCACTGTATTATTATCTTCTTCATTCCTATGATGAAGAATTTAGAAAACTATTTAAAATAAGAGCTGATTTTGATATGCAGATGGATAGAACCAGAAAACATATCAATGAATATGCAAAGTTCATCAGTTGTGTCTGTGAGAATGAAAAACTAAGGCATTTTAATCCTGAAGCTGTAGCAGCAGTCGTTGATTACGGCAGCCGTATGGCAGACGACCAGAATAAATTAACAACCCTATTCAATAAAGTGGCAGAAATTATTTATGAAGCAAATGAATGGGCAAATTATGATAATGCAAGTATTATAGGTGCAGAGCACGTAAAAAAGGCTATATCAGAAAAGACATATCGTTTATCGATGCTAGAAGAAAGAATTCAAGAATTAATAAAAAATGAAACTCTGATGATAAATGTTGAAGGGGAAAAGATCGGCGAAATTAATGGTTTGGCTATATATCAAATGGGCGATCATGTTTTTGGGAAACCGTTTAGGATAACAGCAAAAACATTTATGGGTGAGAAAGGGTTAGTTAATATTGAACGAGAAGTTCGCCTGAGCGGGACTATACATAGTAAGGGTATATTAACTTTAAACGGGTATTTAGGAGCACAGTATGCTCAGGATAAAAACCTATCTCTATCTGCCAGTATTACATTTGAACAGAGTTATCAGGGAGTAGAGGGTGATAGTGCTTCAGCAGCTGAATTATGTGCTTTAATATCGAGTCTGGCAGGAGTACCTATTTTTCAGGGAATAGCTATGACAGGTTCCGTAAATCAAAATGGGGAGATTCAACCCGTAGGTGGAGTTAATCAAAAAATTGAAGGTTTTTTTAGGGTTTGTCAGAATCAGGGTCTGGATGGGAAGCAGGGAGTTGTTATTCCTAGGCAGAACATATCCAATCTTATGTTGGATGAAGAAGTAGTCATTGCAGTAAAAAATAGAAAATTCAATATATGGGCAATTAAACATATAAACGAGGGATTGGAAATACTTACTGGAATAACAGCTGGAGAGAGAGATGAATCTGGTAAATTTACGCCAGGAAGCATACACGATCTGGTAGATAATAAACTAAAAAAATGGAATTATCAGCGAAGAATGGTGAAGAATAAATCTCATTATAGCATTCGTCAAAATCAATCTTCTATTAGAAGGAGGAGGAGATAATGAAGAAAAGGTCTTTTATTTCTATTTTCTTTATTTTGCTTATGTTATTTACCAGCGGATGTAAATTCGATTTCCAGCAAATGTTTCAATCTTCAAAAGCCATTGAAGAAAAACCTGTAAAAGTTGAAATAATTTTTACAGATGGTGAAA
Organism: Syntrophomonadaceae bacterium; assembly: GCA_030627145.1. The sequence continues at coordinate 3,713 of DAOUSQ010000074.1, forward strand.
GTCTGGTAGGTTATATAAAAAGTCTTGGCATAGAAGAAAACGGCAGGGTGTATGTGGGAGGGTCATCATTAAATTATCTTTATGATAAAAATGGTAATATTATTGGTTCTTATAATTACCAGAGAGTTCTATACATAAAACTTGTTCCTGAAGAAACTCCAACTCAAAAAAATATTAGTGAAAAATAACCTGGTTATGGATGAATTAATAAAAGAAAGCATATTATTCTTTAAGGCCCGTGCGTTAAATATTTCTGTTAATAAAGGGAGAAGAGAAAATATAAATATAACCGATTGGACTGAAAATTGTATTAAAGGAAAAAGCAACTATTCAGAAGTTTTGTTGCAGGATGGATTATCTTCAGTTTTAATGTAAGTTCTGTTACTATAAAATTAAGGATGTTAACTTAACTTTCGGAGTAGATAATATCTAATTTAACACAATAGCAAAAATAAAATTTCATTAACCACGAGAAATAAGTAAGAGGTGAGGAGTTCTTGTAAGCGGTATCTTTCTAAATTAATAGATATTCCCTAACACCTTACTCCTACCCCTTCAGCTGTTACTTATATGATAGCTTTTATGGAACAGTAAAGAATAATCTTCTATCAAGCGCGAAAGTTGTAATACTGATTCCACTGCAAAAACCTATTTCCGCTCTTAAAAGTGGTAGAATATACTCTATTTCTATTAAAAAACGGTACCTATAAGGTCTAAAAATGCCTTTTTTCGCTCTGCATGGAGTGAATGATTTCTCAAATGGACTTTTTGCAGTGGAATCAATACTAAATAAGGGGAGGGTAAAAAAATGGATTATATTCCTGCAAGGTGTCTTATATGTGGAAAGACCTATGATGTCCCTGAAGATCACAAAGACTATAAGAAAATTGTGGAGAAAGGCAAGGCGTCCACTTTTATATGTGATATGTGCAGCAAAAAGGTGCGCCATGAATCTGATGAGAAAAGAAAGCCCAAAAAGCCGATGTAGATTTAGGGAGGTCTAATTGAAAACCATAGAAATTGTTAAGCCGGATAAACAAAAGCTTATAGCTTATTTATTCAAACCGGAAATGAATTATGAATATATGCTTATTATCTGTCATGGATTCAGGGGTACGAAAGAAAATAGTGGAAAGATATTTTCTTTTGCTAATCGTCTCAATCAACTGGGTATGGGAGTTGTCGCTTTTGATTTTTTAGGAAGTGGCCAAAGTGATGGAGATTTTAACGATGTTACACTTTCCCGCCAGGCTGATGATCTTTCTTGTGTAATTGATTATGTTTATTTAGAATATAATATACCTGTAATATTACTGGGAAGGAGTTTTGGAGGCAGTACCGTTCTTGCAGGGGGTACAAGGGATGAACGCGTTGCAGGATATATACTATGGTCTACTCCAGTAAAGATGTATGAAACATTTGCAAAAATGTTGGGAGAAGATTTTAATCGGTTAATATCAGGAAAAACTATTAATTTGACTGATGAAGCAGGTACTTTTGAAATAAAACCAGGAATTATAAAAGATTTCGATCAACATAATATGAATGAATATCTTTTTGCCATAGGAAAGAGACCAGTACTGGTAGTCCATGGACTTGAAGATGAAGTTGTAGACTGGTCAAATGCTAAAGAGATTAATGAATATACTCAAGACTCAAAACTGTATTTAATAGAGCATGCTGATCACAGGTTCACGAATAAAATAATTGAACGGGAAGACCTTACTATCCAGTGGTTGAAGAATACGTTTTACCAAAATGAAGGAGTGGGTTAAGCATAGATTTTACCAGTATACAATCGATGGTTTCATATATTCAGAGTTTTGGGATATATGGACCTATCATTGCTTTTTTATTGTTTTTTGTTCAAGCTGTAGCTCCAATAATACCATATATTATACTGGCAGGTGCTGCAGGTATGATATATGGAAAACTGGCAGGTTTTTTTCTGGCCTGGATTGGAGCGTTAATTGGGGCACTGTTTTCATACGGGTTGTCCAGGTTTATCGGAAGCAGCTTTTTTATTAGCATAATAAA
>DAOUSQ010000045.1 GCA_030627145.1 Syntrophomonadaceae bacterium
ACTTGCTGCTCGTAAGGGAGTGGATTTTTATATTTATGATCACCATCCTGGTTCTCCTGATGACCTAAAAGGAAGTCTTATTAAAATTGACCAAATAGGTGCTGTGACCACAATCCTAGTGGAAGAAATTATCGAAAAAAATATTAGTATCAGTGCTTTTGATGCTACTATTCTGGCCCTGGGTATTTACGAAGATACAGGTAGCCTCCTGTTTTCTTCTACCACACCGCGGGACGTTTTGGCCGCAGCATTTTTATTGAAAAAAGGTGCAAATCTTTCTGTAGTAGCTAATTTTATGGAACAGCCTTTTTCAGGTGAACAGAGAGAGCTTTTACACGGACTTCTTAATACCACTTACCATCATAAAATTAACAATGTGGATATAGCCGTAGCGGTTTTAGAGATTAATGATTTTATCCCTGGTCTTGCCGAAGTAACCCAGAGGTTATTTGAAATTGAAAACAGTGATGTAGTATTTGTTATAGTTCTAATGCAGGGAAAGGTTAATGTTGTAGGACGCAGTCGTACAACTAACGTCAAAGTAAATGATATCTTAAAAGTCCTGGGTGGAAGAGGACATGAAAAAGCTGCATCTGCTATTGTGAAGCATAATAATACCAGAGAAATTACAGAGATAATTATGGGGGAATTAAAAGATAAAATACATCCAGGTTTGCTGGCAGCGGATATCATGTCTACACCGGTAAAAACTATTTCTATGAATACAACCATAGAAGAAGCAGGAAGACTGATGTTAAGATATGGTCATTCTGGGTTACCTGTCACGGAAGGTGATCGGGTAGTTGGGGTTATATCCCGACGTGATGTAGATAAAGCGAAGATTCATGAACTTGGACATGCTCCTGTAAAGGGCTTTATGACGACAAGAGTAGTATCTGTCTCGATAGATACTCCAATTTCTGAAATTCAAAGATTGATGGTGAAACATGATATTGGACGATTACCGGTAATGGCTAACGAGAAAATGGTCGGAATAGTTTCGCGTACTGATATTTTGAGGACATTTCACGGGGATGATTACCCCGAGGATCACGCGGTACTGTATTCAGCTTCTGGTGTTGAAGGCAATAACTGTATGAGCTTAATGCAGGAACGTTTGCCTGTGAAAATTTTTTCTAAACTCAGGCTGGCTGGTGAAATTGCTGATGAACTGGGTTCTACAGTATACTGTGTAGGAGGTTTTGTGAGGGATTTCTTATTGCAGGTACCCAACTATGATATAGACCTGGTTGTGGAAGGGGAAGGGATAGCACTGGCAAAAAGCCTGGCTCAAAGATTAGGAGGAAGAGAACGAATACACGATCAGTTTAAGACAGCTGTAGTAATACTACCTGATGGGAGTAAGATAGATGTTGCTACCGCTCGTACAGAGTATTATGAATTTCCGGCAGCTCTTCCAAGAGTTAAAAAGTCATCAATTAGAGAAGATTTGTACAGGCGTGATTTTACCATAAATACTCTTGCATTGTGTCTTAATCCGGATCTGTTTGGTAATTTGATTGATTATTTTGGGGGACTTAAGGATCTGGAAAAAGGATATATTCGTATTCTATATAATCTTAGTTTTGTCGAAGATCCTACTAGAATTTTAAGAGCCATACGTTTTGAGCAAAGGTATAAATTCACAATAGAACCCGATACGCTCCGTTTTGCCAGAGATGCTATAGAACGAAGACTATTGGGGAAGCTATCCTATAAACGAATAATGCATGAACTAATTCTTATTTTGAGTGAAAAAAACCCGGTTCCTTCCCTGAAACGTATTCAAGAGATAGGTGTTTGGGATTATTTGTTTCCCGAAGTTAAACTTGAGGACCTTAACTGGAATATTCTTAAACGGATTCCTATTGTCGTAGGATGGTGGGAGGAAAGATATCACAGAATGAATGTGAAATCCTGGCTGGTTTATATTATGGCAATAATTGCTAAACTCGCCCGGGACGATGTTGAGGCCCTGTTAGAAAGGTATCCTCTGAAAAAGGATATACGTAAGAGTATAAGGGAGTCATTGCAGGTACCTACAGTGGTGGAATATTTAACAGCTAACCCTGATTTACTGCCTGGTGAACTTAATAAAATACTGGGAACCTGGAGTACTGAAAGTACAATTTATTTACTTCTTTGTATCAAAGACGAACAATTATGGGAAAACATAGTTAGGTATCTGGATTCAAAGGATAGGGTGAAGATGCAAATTAATGGAAATGACCTTAAAGATTTAGGACTTAAACAGGGGCCTTTATTCCGGATTATTTTTGATGAAATATATAATCTGAAATTAAATGGAGTAGTTAATAGCCGGCAAGAAGAAATAGAAATAGTTAAAAAGTGGATAGAGGAGGGGAAATTTAATAATGTCATCGTTAACTGAAATGCTAATCTGGTTGCCTGCCATTATAATAGCTTTAACTTTTCATGAATATGCACATGGTAAAGTGGCTTATTTATTGGGAGATAGTACACCTTATTATCAAGGCAGGCTTACCTTAAATCCTTTGTCCCACATTGACTGGATTGGTTTTCTGATGCTTATGATATTTAAATTTGGATGGGCAAAACCAGTTCAAGTAAATCCGTATAATTTTAAAAATATAGGGATAAAACAGGGAATGATGCTGGTATCACTCGCAGGACCGAGCATGAATATTCTGCTGGCTTTCGTTGGCATGATTTTTTTAAGATACCTTGTACCATACCAGGCTTTAGAATGGGGCAGAATGGCTATTACTCTGGTTCAACCCTTGATATATATCAATCTGATCCTGGCAGCTTTTAACTTAATACCTGTTCCCCCTCTGGATGGTGCTAAAATACTGGCGGGAATTCTTCCAGATTCAGGGGCTAAGGCTATGTATACTCTGGAACAATATGGGTTTGTAATATTACTGTTGCTTATTGCAACAGGTATTGTTTCCAGGGTATTATGGCCTATTGCAAATTTTCTATATAATTTCCTGTATATCATAGTTTTTTAATTTAAGGAGAAGTTAATGAGGTATGTAGTTGACATTGAGGCTTTTCATGGTCCGCTTGACCTGCTTCTTTATCTCATTGAGAAAGATGAACTGGATATTTACGATATACCAGTATCAGCTATAACCGATCAGTACCTGGAATATTTGGAGTCTACGGGGGATTTTGACCTGGAAAGACTGGGGGATTTTTTAATTATGGCCTCTTACCTGCTTAATTTGAAATCCAGGATGCTCCTACCACATTTTCCTGTTATTGAAGAGGAAGAGACGGACAATAACATAGATCCTCGCGAGGAACTGGTACAGAGGTTACTTGATTATAAGAAATATAAAGAGGCAGCTGAGCATTTAAAATCCAGGCAGAATGGACAGTGTAAACGAATATTCTATCGTGATTATGATAATTCATGTGAACCTGAAGAACAGATAAGTGGAAATGTCAAGGCTTTGTTTCATGCCTATTTGTCCCTGGTGCGTGACAGGACCAAAACAGATAACAAGTACAGGTTGCCCCAGGGGGATATTAATATTGGGGATAAAATGGAAGAAATTATGGAACGTGTGCAAGAAAGACCGAGAGGATTGGTTTTCCAGGATTTATTTGCGGGTGTATTAAATGTCAGAGAGGCCCTGGCTCTTTTTTTGGCTTTATTAGAATTAATAAGATTGCGAAGGGTTAAAGCCATACAGGAAAAGTTTTTTGCCGATATTATAATTGTTTTGCGGGTGGGCGATTAAAATGTTAATGCGTGATGAAATAAAAGCTTCAGTGGAAGCCATCTTGTTTACTCGTTCGGAACGTATAGGTTTGGATGAACTGGTTGAAATTCTTGATGTGCCGTTGATAGATTTAAAAGTAATTTTAGATGAAATGATTTTGGAGTATAATAAAAAAGAGCGTGGAATACAAATAGTAGCGGTAGATGATGGATATTTGATGTGTACTAAAACGGATTACTCGGATATTTTAGTCAGGATGGCGAAACCATTACGCCGGAGATTATCTCCTGCGGCCCTGGAAACTCTGGCTATTATTGCTTATCAACAGCCTATTACTAGGGCTGAAATAGAAAGAATTCGGGGGGTAAAAGCGGATAGAATTATTACTAGTTTATTGGGAAGAGGAATTATAAAAGAAGCCGGGCATAAAGCAGTGCCGGGTAAACCACTTCTTTATATTACCAGTGAGGAATTCTTAAGAGTCTTTGGCTTATCCAGTCTTGATGAATTACCGGTTATAGAGGAGGATTAAATCCGTGTCCGAAAAATCTTTGGAAGAACAAATAAAAACAAAGGCCCAGAAGGCAAGAAAACTGGCACGTTATATGAGCAGTACTGCGGACTTGGTTGAAAACCAGATACGAAAAGCTCAGGAGAGAGGAGATTTTGATAATTTAGAAGGTGCTGGAAAACCTCTCGATCTTTCTGAAAACCCTTTTGAACCACAGGAATTACGTATGACCTTTAAAATCCTAAAAGATAATGATTTTGCACCCTACTGGATTGAATTGGGCAAAGATATCGATGCTGAAATAAATAAGTTTTGGGAAGATTTTGATCGTTTTAAACGCTATACTTATCTATTTTGCCGGGAGACACATGGTAAACTTGCAATTGACCGGTTTGAAAAGAAAAAGGCAAATTTCTATTTTGAAAGCCGTATTAAACTGGAAAAGATTAATAAAAAGATTACTGATTTCAATTTACATTGTCCAACTTTCAGGTTGGGAAGAGGTAATATTGTTGTTGATGATGAGATGTATAAGGTAATATCAGGTATTGAACAGCTGATAGATGAAACCAGATAATAGCAATAGCCATGAATAAGCATGTCAGGTAAGGGGATAATATGAAAAATGGGAGAAATGACATGCTTGTTTTGTACATTTGCCTGGGAATACTGGTTTTTCTATTAGCTTTAATGTTTTTATATGTAAAAGTCCAAATAGCAGCTCGGTTAGCACATGATGGAGATTCCAGGCTGATAATAATAGAGATAGTATCTGGATTTAATAAACAAAAAAAAGAGTTCAGATATGATGATTTGGATTTAAATATCTCAAGTTTACTTACCATTTTAAGACAGGAAAATAATAGGGGTGGTACTGACTGGAAAAAATCTTTTCAAGTTCTACCAAATACTTTATTCCAGCTGCAGGATTATTTTAAAATTCTTAACCTGGTTTTGCGCTATATTGTGGTGGAAAAACTTGATTGGCGGACTGCACTGGGTTTAAATGATGCTATGAATACTGCTGTTAGCACCGGCAGTTTATGGGCTTTCAAAGGAATATTTGTCAGCATATTAAGTAGTAGAAGTCATCTAAAGGACTTGATAATTAATGTGGAACCTGATTTTTCAACTTCCAGGTTCTGGAGCAGACTTGATTGTATATTAAAGATGCGAATAGTACATATTATTATTATAGGAATCTATGCACTTGGTTTTATAATAAAAAGACGTTTTAAATCACTAGTCAATAGATTAACTATAAATGGGGGTATCTATAAATGGATTTACAGCCGGAAAAGCAGGGACATCCCATTGAAGGATTAATGACAACTGCTATGCAAAATATTAAAGAAATGATTGATGTCAATACCGTAGTAGGGGATGCAGTTGAAACTAATGATGGTACAGTAATTATTCCTATTTCACAGGTTGCCACTGGTTTTGCTGCTGGTGGTGGCGAATATGAATTGAGCACTTCTTCTAAAAATCCAGAAATGCCATTTGCAGGCGGCAGTGGGGCGGGAGTTTCGGTTAAGCCGGTGGGTTTTCTTGTAGTCAGCATGAATGATGTAAGATTAATTTCCGTGAGCGGAAATCCACTTGCAGAACGGGTAGTCGATCTTGCACCTCAAATAATCGATAAAATAGAAAACCTTATGCAAAAAAGGGCTAACAGGACAACAGATAAGTTTAATGAACAATAAATAAGAGGTTAACTACCTGGCGTTAGAAGTCCTGCGATTAAGTATTAAAAGCATTTGTTCCTGTGAATGAAGGGAGATAAATGTTTTTTTACTTGCAGTAAGTTTTTCACAGAACAGTTAGCTAAACTACGAACTGTTCTATTTATTTGGGCAAAATCATACCTTTCTAAAAAAGACTTTGAGCTCATGGAGGGATGGTTTTGCTAAATGTAATCTGGCTTTTACTATTAACCTCGGGAATAGTTACAGCCGCATTAAGTGGTAATATTGAAGTGATTACAGAAGCAGCTTTGGGAGCTGCCAGAGGTTCGGTTGAAGTCTGTTTTGATTTAATTGGTATTATGGCCCTGTGGCTGGGTATAATGAAAATTGCTGAGCAGGGAGGGTTGGTAAAGAACATTGCGCAAATGCTAAAGCCCTTGATGGTAAAATTATTTCCAAGTGTTCCACCCGACCATCCTGCAATGGGAGCTATTATTCTAAACCTCAGTGCTAATATGCTTGGACTGGGTAATGCGGCTACCCCTTTTGGTATGAAAGCAATGCAGGAACTCCAGGAATTAAACCCTGGAGTTGAAGAAGCTTCTGAAGCTATGTGTACTTTTCTAGCTCTAAACACATCGTGTATTACGTTAATCCCTGCTACTATTATTGGAGTACGCCTTTCATTTGAATCGTCTAATCCTACAGAAATTGTAGGTCCTTGTATATTTGCCACAGGTGTTGCTATGATTATTGCTATTTATCTAGATTACTGGTTTCGCAGCCGAAGTCGGTGGGGGAGGAAGCGATAAAATGCTTTTATCAATTCTTACTGTTGTTTCACAATGGGCGATTCCTTTTCTCCTACTGGTAGTACCCATATATGGTTACATAAAAAAAGTGCCTGTGTACGAAGCATTTGTAGAAGGAGCTGAAGAAGGCTTCACCACTGCCGTAAAGATTATCCCTTTTCTTGTAGGAATGATGGTTGCAATTTCAGTTTTTAGAGCATCGGGAGCTATGGAATACCTCACCCAAATTGTTGAGCCGCTCACCTCTCGCATAGGTGCTCCTTCAGAAGTCCTTCCACTAGCAATAATGCGTCCTCTTTCAGGAAGTGGTGTTCTGGGGCTATCTACCGAATTAATGAGAATATATGGGCCCGATTCTTTTATTGGAAGGCTGGCTTCGGTTATGCAGGGTACAACTGATACCACTTTTTTTGTTTTAACCGTATATTTTGGATCAGTAGGGATAAAAAAATACCGTTATTCTATTGTAACGGGTTTAACTGCGGATATTACAGGTTTTATTGCAGCATTATATATTTGTAATCTAGTATTCCGATAAAATATGTCATATTATATTTATAATATAACTTTCGCACTTAACAGAATAATATTTTTTTATTCCATAAAAAATATTATTTAAGTGATAGGTGAAGGGTTAGACGTGAGGGGTGAGACGTTAGACGTGAGACGAAAAAATTCCCGTCCCTTGTAGGGGCAGACCCGCGTGTCTGCTCGGGTTTAAAGTGGAACGTTAGACGTGAAGCAAATAATCATTGACTTAGCTGAATTTGATTACAAGAACTCCTAACGTTTAACCCCTAACCC
>DAOUSQ010000112.1 GCA_030627145.1 Syntrophomonadaceae bacterium
ACGTTTGACCTTTAAATAAACAGTCTTACAAATAAATTTCAAACTCTGGTTTCTAAGCATAGCCCCGGGTAGTAGACCGGCTTCCAGAAGAATCTGAAAACCATTACATATACCTATAACCAGGCCTCCCCGTTTAGCAAAATCAATTATAGAAGGCATTACAGGTGAAAATCTGGCAATAGCCCCGGTACGCAAATAATCACCGTATGAAAAACCTCCTGGTAAGATAACTGCATCAAATCCACCGAGGTCTGGTTCCTGGTGCCATATATATTCCGTCTCCTGGTTCATTACATTTTTAATAACGTGATAACAATCAGCATCGCAATTTGAACCAGGAAAGACCACAATTCCCCATTTCATATTTACTTTACCTCCACTATATCAACCCGGTAGTCTTCTATTACCGGATTAGCAAGGAGTTTGTCACTCATTTCCTCCAGTTCGCGGTGGGCTGTCTCTTTGTCCTGTCCCTTAAGCCAGACTTCAACAAACTTTCCTATCCGGACCTCATCCACCTGCTCATTTCCCAGAACATGCAAGGATTTTTTTACTGCATCTCCCTGTGGATCTAAGACTCCCTCTTTCAAAGTAATATAAACATTGGCTTTAAACACAGTTATTCCTCCCTCGGGCACCTCGCCCTGTTTAATTAGTTAATGCTTGATTCCACTGCAAAAAGGTCGTTATTCTCTTTCGTAGGGGAGACTTCAGTCTCCCCAGAACTTAGAAAGCCAATTTTTTATGTTTGACGTGGAAGCTAAAGCATCCGCTACAGATTATTATAGAAAAATTATAAAAGTTTTGGATTTTCGCAGTGTAATCATGCTTTAATTAAAAATTAATAATTCAAAATTTTATAGCCTCTTCTATCCTTCTCACTACTTCCTGGTAGGCTTCTTCCTCATTGCCCAGGTCACGGCGAAAGCGGTCTTTGTCGAGTTTTTCCAGGCTTTTATTGTCCCATAATCTGCATGTATCAGGTGATATCTCATCTCCAAGAAGTATCCGGTTTTCCAAAATACCAAACTCCAGTTTAAAATCAACAAGAATTATGCCAATACTCTCAAAAAAATCCTGTAAAACTTTATTTATTTGCAGAGCTTTAGCCTTTACAACCTGTAATTGTTCCTCATCTGCCCACCCCATAACCCGGGCATGGTATTCGTTGATCATAGGATCGTGCAAACTATCATCTTTATAGTAGAATTCAAGAATTGGCCCGGATAGTTCAGTACCTTCCTCTTTTCCAACCCGCTGGCAAAGGCTACCCGCCACCCGGTTACGCACAACCACCTCAACTGGTATCATATCCAATTTTTTAACCAGTGTGCTTCTTTCATCAATTTGTTCCACGAGATGAGTCTCTATACCATTACGTTCAAGTAGTTTAAACAGTAAAGAGGAAACCCTGTTGTTAACTACTCCCTTATCTTTTATTGCTCCTCGCTTGGCACCGTCAAAAGCAGTAGCATCATCTTTATAGATTATTAGAACATTATTTTCTTCATCGGTAGCAAAAACCTTTTTTGCCTTGCCCTCATAAAGCAATTCACCCTGTCTCATTCTTAACCCCCCCAGAAGTTATCCTAAACCACAACGTTGGAAAATATAATCTATATTGTCTGTGTATATAGATAAATCAAATACTTTATCTATTTCCTCAACTGACATCCGGCTCATAATATCCTGGTCATTAAGAACTAATTCTTTAAAACCAAGCTTTTCAGTCCAGCTCTGCATGGCATTTCTCTGGACGATACGATAGGCATCCTCTCTTAAGAGACCTTTACCAACCAGTGCCAGCATTAGTTCCTGAGAAAAAACCAATCCATGTGTTTTATTTATATTTTCTAACATATTGTCCTTATTTATTACCAGGCCTTTCACAATCCCTATAAATTTATCCAGCATATAATAAAGCAAAATGCAGCTATCGGGAATTATGACTCTCTCAACCGAGGAATGAGTTAAATCCCGTTCATGCCACAGGGCTACATTCTCTAGAGCTGCCATACAGTTTCCTCTGATTACCCGGGAAAGCCCAGCGACTCGTTCACTCATCATGGGATTACGTTTATGGGGCATAGCTGAAGAGCCTTTTTGTCCTTTGCGAAATGGTTCCTCAACTTCAAAAATTTCAGTTCTTTGTAAATTCCTGATTTCGGTAGCCATTTTTTCCAGGGAACTGGCGACAACTGCTAGAGTGGTTAAAAATTGTGCATGACGGTCGCGTTGGATAATCTGGGTGGAAACTTTACATGGTTTTAACCCCAGGGTAAAGCAGACGTGTTCTTCTACTTTCGGGTCCAGGTGAGCAAAATTACCTACAGCTCCAGATATGGCTCCATAAGAGATAACTTCTCGAGCCTGCTGTATCCTTTCAATATTTCTTTCCAGTTCAGTATACCAGAGGACCATTTTAAGGCCAAAAGTAGTCGGTTCTCCATGTACTCCATGAGTACGGCCAATATTTAAAGTATATTTATATTCTAAAGCTTTTTCTTTAACGACCTCTTTTAATCTTTCGAGTTTATCCAGAATTAAATCAGCTGAATCCCTCATTTGTAACGCAAGCCCTGTATCCAAAATATCCGACGAAGTCATGCCCAGGTGAATGTACTTGGATTCTTCACCAACATATTCAGCTACATTGGTTAAAAAAGCAATAACATCATGGTGAACTTCTGCTTCTATCTCCTTAACGCGTACGATATTAAAATCAGCCCGTTTTTTTATGGCTTCAACAGCTTCAGGAGGTACCTTCCCCAGCTTCATCCAACCTTCACAGGCAGCAATCTCTATCTTAAGCCAGTTATTCAGCTTGTTTTCTTCTGACCATATATTACCTATATCTGGTAAGGTATATCTCTCTATCATTTTTTTCTCTCCTTATCAGCAAGATAAGCACTCGCCCCTATTTCTTTTAACTTTCTGTCCTTGTTTACAACATCCCCGGCCATCTTTTTCCGGTATTCTATAAGGCGTTTGCATATTTTATCATCATTTAGAGCCAGAATCTCTAAAGCCAGCAGGGCCGCATTGGTACTACCGTTAATGGCAACAGTAGCCACAGGAATACCGCGGGGCATCTGCACAATTGAGTAAAGAGAATCTACTCCGGAAAACGTACTGGTTTTAATAGGAACGCCAATAACCGGCAAAATAGTGTAGGCTGCAATAACTCCTGGAAGGTGGGCTGCCCCACCTGCTCCGGCAATTATTACATTTATGCCTCTCTCAACTGCTGTGACAGCATATTCGGCAGTCTCTGCAGGTAAACGGTGTGCTGAACATATTGTAAATTCAAATTCCACCCCGAATTCCTGTAAAACATCCCCTGCTTCCTTCATAATCACAAGGTCTGAATCACTACCCATAATTATCCCAACCTCAGGCAATATTCACATCCTCCTTATTGTTGGTAGTTATATGGTTTTTTAACACAATGTTTCCCTTATTATTATGTAAAATAATCACCGTATTATTTACCTGTCGATAATAAGCAAAAACCCCGGGTGGACAGTTTCGCAACCGAAACCTATCCGCCTGGGCTTTTATCCCTATACGGTGTAGTGCCATAAGCACCTGTATCACTCGGACCAGTCCATGCCATGCATGCGGAACCCTAGACACACTTTCGCGTTTCATTATTATATTTATTTACAACCTGATATTAACAAAGCTTCTTAGACGTGTCAACTATAACCCTTCCAGTAAAATCCTGAGACTCTTTATTTCTTGCTGGAGTAATGCGGCTTCTTCTCTTATTTCCGTTTCAGGTAAATTAAGCAGCAATTCAAAATCTGTTTCTCTTTCAATTTGATTAAGCGCGGCAACTAAATTACCGCTTATATGCTTGATTAAATCTTCCAAAGCGTCTCCTCCTTCTCGACTTCGATCAGGTAAATAGGGGTTCACCCATCCATGTAACAGCTTTTTATTATACGTTTTACATAGTGGTAGCTTTATAGCCAGCATTATCGTAAAAACCTCCCCTTTTTTTCTTATGGAGATTCTTGCCTTACAGCAGGCACTTTTATACAAAATCAAGCAAATTAAAAGTGTTGGGAAAAATTCTGCTCGTGTATCTTTTCCATTGTGTTTCGTGTAAGATTTATATAAACATACTCGTATATAAAAAATAGAAGGAAATTAAGGAAAGGATAGATGACAGTGAAGAAAAGAAGCCTTATTATTTTATTTATTCTAAACTTTCTTATGATGATTGCATTTACATTAGGTGGTTG
>DAOUSQ010000114.1 GCA_030627145.1 Syntrophomonadaceae bacterium
AAGTTGAGAAAGAACATTGAACCTATATTATTACTCAAAAATTTTTGCTATATCTGAGATTAGGGGAAAATACCCTATTTCAGCAGTGGAATCAATTTTTAATTTTGAATTCTTAACTATGGTTAGAAAAAGCTTTGCTTTTTCTTTCCTTGAATAAATCGACGCGGACAACGCGGAATGTCGCGGATTTACGTGGCCATTATTATAAAATCTATTGAATAAAGAAAAAAGCGCAGCTTTTTTCAACAATAACTATTCTCTATTCTCTAAAAAAGGGAAACCTTCAGGAACAGTAAAAAATAATATTTTTCACTCACAGGGTGTTATTAACAGCAATTTTACAATACCCCCCCCCGGAAATAATGACAATTCTCATGGCGGGCATAATACTGCGAACTGCTTTTATCAGTCCTAAATCCTGCATTATAATAGCATCAACATTCAAATTATATAAACACCAGATAAAATCAAGGGCACCATCAAATTCTTGATTATCAACCAGTGTATTTACTGTCACATATACTTTCTTATTTCTAAAATGGGCATACTTGACTGCCTCTTCAAACTGTCTGTCATCAAAATTTTCTGCATATTGACGTGCGCTAAAACTCTGGCCTCCCAGATAAACTGCATCTGCACCATTTTCTATGGCAGCAAGAAAAGCATTCCCATTCCAACTACCCGCCGGTGCCAGTAATTCCATATCTTAAAAAGATCCCTCCCGTCCTTTTTAACCAGTTCAAAGTATTCGTCACGATAAGCATTTGCAAAATCAACTCTTTGGTTAGCTTCAGCCAATAGTTTCATTATAATATTATAGAATGAAATAATATGCCGGAGTACCCGGACAGGATAGTAATATCTCTTTTTTTTCAGGTCTAAACAGCCAATGCGTATTTAATTATAGCATAAAGACTATTCTTTAGAATTAAGCCTTTTTTCTATAAATTCTATTTTGGAAGAAATAGAATTCAGGCATTCATTTATCTTGTCTAGAGTCTCAGGCAATGAAAACCCATCTTCTTTTTGCAATGGTTCTGCCTGCTCCTGGGCAAAAAATTCCGCCCGGGATATTAATTCAGCAGTAATGACCCCTTTATTATCTGATCCCTTTATCCCCAGATCATTGCGGTTAACAGGTTCCATTTCCTCTTTAAGAATCACGCTAAAGCCACCACAGGACTCAAGAATACCTTTATCTACTTCTCGAAGATCTCTTATACCCTGCTTCCGGAGTTCTTGCAGGAGGTCGTCTATATTAAATTTTTCTTTAGCCAGGTTTTCTCTTATTATTTTTCCGTTATCTATTAAAACTACAGGTTTACCTGTAATTAAATTGGAACACTTCTGGTTTTTCAAGGCCAAATATCCCATTAAATATTCCAACCCTGCCAGTGTAGCGAGTATTACAATCCCTTCATAAAATGGGATACTTTTATCAAGGGCAACTGAAACTACTGTATGCCCCACACCTGTCATAACGACGAAATCAAAGGGTCCCAGTTCACCCAGAGCTCTTTTACCCAGAAAGCGTATCATTAATAATGCCATAAAATACATGACTGCTGCTTTAAAAACAAAATGTAACATTGCATTTACCTCCCATTACTAGAAGTGTTATGATAAACTTCACGCAGGTGGATAAAATCATTTATTCTAAGTTCCTGAAGTGTCCGGCTTTTTTAGTAAATAGCTAATAGAGAATAGAGAATAGTTATTGTTAAAAAAAGCTTCGCTTTTTTTCTTTATGCAGTATTTTTTCATTTCCTATGAACCCCTTTGGAAACGAATAATTTCATCGTAGCAACGTTGGTGTAGGTTTTTGTAGTTATTTTTTTATTTTTTTTAAAAATAATGTGAAAAAATCCGTTTACTTAAGGTTACTATCCTTAGAAATACTAACTACACATTTTTCATTGACTTAGTATTCTGCGGCAACCCTTTGCTTTATTCTTTTCAGCAAATAGAACTGTAATGAGAAAGGGCTTTCAAAAAAGAAATTGAAAAATACCCTTAAAACAGAAAATTACTCGAAAAACAACTCAAATCAAAACCTAAGCCCGGCCCGGCACGGCATGATAAAATAACTTTCAGGAGATGTTAAACTCTATATTGTTACCCAGTATATACAAGAATTTTCCTTTTAACAGGTACAGCTACCGGGTTGGCTCAATAATCTGGTTTTACCACAGGAAGGAGATTTCTAATGACTGATTCAGTATATCTATTACCCCTTTCAATATTACTATTAGGCGGTATAATTGTCCTGGCAGGCTTCGTTAAGTCAGGTTTAGAACACCTGGGGCATCCCATCCCTGATCGGTTTTATGATCCTGGGATTTTTACTGCAATTTTTAGATTCTTATTTTAATTTTCTTGTGGGAGAAACTCGCGGAATATTTGAGCTTTTAGCAAATGTTGGTATAGTATGTTTGCTCTTCCGGGTTGACTTGGAAAGTAATATTAGTGGATTAATCAGTTAATTAAACCGTGCTGGTCTTATTTGGTTGGTGAATATTGTAATTACCGATCTGGCAGGTTTTATGGTATCTTTTTGGTTACTGTGGCTGGCTATCATTCCAAGTCTTTTTATCGCGGTGGCATTTACAGCTACCAGTGTAGGAGTTTCTGTAGGTGTATGGCAGGAAGCAAATGCCATTAAATCTGTCAATGGTCAATTGCTTGTCGATGTCGCAGAAATGGATGATATTTCCGGGATAATATTAATGGCCCTGTTGTTTTCTGTTGCTCCTCTTATAAAAACAGACGTATATATAGCGCCCATTGCTAAAACGCTGGTCACAAAACATAGCAGGAGCTTTATAAAATTAACGAAAATCTCCTATTTATTCAAATAATTTATTAGTTTCTCTTTATCCCAGGTATTAATAATATCTTCGGCCTCGAGCCATCCCCGGCGGGCTGTTATCACTCCATATTTTACCAGTCCAAGGTCTTCTTTATGATGTGCATCACTATTAATCGCTATCTTTATTCCATAATCCTTTGCTCTTTTCGCAATAGCTTCATTTATGTCTAACCGATCAGGATGTGAGTTTATTTCCAGTACAATTTTATTCTTTGCAGCCGTCTCCAATATTTTATCTATATCAAGTTCATAAGCACTTCTCCGGTTTAAGAGTCTACCGGTCATGTGTCCAATAATATCAACGTGTTCATTTTTTATTGCTTTTAAAATGCGTTCAGTCTGCTTTTCACTTTCCAGTTTAAAGTTACTATGTACCGAAGCAACAACAATATCCAGGTTTTCTAATACTTCATCTGCAAAATCCAATTTCCCGTCTTTGAGAATATCAACTTCAATACCTTTTAGGATTTGAAAGTCATCCTGGTTCAAATTCAAAGTGTCAATCACCCTGCCCTGAGCAGCAAGTCGTTCTTCATTTAAACCTCCACTAACGGGTAGCGATTTAGAGTGATCAGTAATGGCTATATAGGAATAGCTCATTGTTTTTGCCACTTCGGCAATATCTTCTATTTTATGGGCGCCATCACTCCAATTAGAATGGACATGTAGATCTCCTTTTAAATCACTTTCCACAACAAGTTCTGGCAGTTCCCTTTTATAAGCTCTTTCAATTTCTCCCTGGTTTTCACGGAGTTCAGGAGGAATGTATTCTATTCCCAGTTTTTCGAAAACATCTTCTTCGCTTTCTAGACCTGTAAATTCTGTTAGATTAACATCCTTAAAAAGTATGCTGCGGTGTGCTTTTGACCCTGTAGTCCATACCATGCTGCAAAAATAATCATCAGGGCTAACTATGATAACTTCAAAATCAATCTGGTAGATTAATTTTCCTTTGATATATGTACTGTCTTTACTCAATATTTTCTTAACATCTTTGTAGGAAATAACCTTTTCATGAACTTTTTGATAATCCGTAGAGGCTACCAGTATATCAATATCACCTACAAGGGATTTCCCTCTACGAATGCTTCCTACTATACATGCTTTATCTATGGCACTTGATTCCTTTAAATAGTCTCTGAATTCTTCTGCCAGCGGCAGTGCCAGTCCTAATGTAACTTTGCCTTCTCTCTTCTTCAAAAGCTCTATCCCTTTTTTGATATTGTATTCAGTCTTTGAGCCTAGACCGGGAAGAGTTCTAATTTTCTTGTCCTGTGCCGCTTTTAAAAGATCATCAATATTATCTATTCCCAATTCTTCATAAATAAGCTTTACTGTCTTATGCCCTATTCCGGGAAT
>DAOUSQ010000036.1 GCA_030627145.1 Syntrophomonadaceae bacterium
ACCAGGCCCAGAATTTTCCCATAACCCCCATCTTTTCAACCTCCCTTATAACTCCTGAAACAACCTAGCTTTTCCTGTATTTATTTACTATTTCAACCTGCTAGTTGAATATTGCACTTCCGACACGAATAATGTTTGAGCCTTCCTCAATGGCTATCTCAAAATCCTGCGACATCCCCATTGATAGATATTTTAAATCAACATTCTTAAACTGTTTATTAATAAACTTCTGCTGCAATCTATACAATTCTTTAAAAACAGGCCTGGATTCTTTTGCATTGTCAAGAAGTGGGGCAATCGTCATCAGTCCGTATATCTTTACTGCATCTAATTGCCCAATAGAGTTAAGAAAGGCTTCTACTTCTTTTGCTTCTATTCCTGCCTTCTGTTCTTCCCCGGAAATATTCACCTGAAGAAGGACCGGTACTTCTATTCCCACACTTTGAGCTCTCTTGTTTAACTCTTCAGCAAGCTTCCATCTGTCCAGTGAATGAATCAGGAAAGCCTTACCAATAATATCTTTGACCTTGTTAGTCTGAAGTCGACCTATCATATGCCATTTAGCTTGTGGCAAACTCTCTATCTTTCGGTTTAGTTCCTGAACCCGGTTCTCGCCAAAATTTTCAATTCCAAGCTGGTATGCCAGGTGGGCCTGAGCATTATCAACTGTTTTAGTTACTGCTACCAGGGTGATTTCAGAAGCTCTTCTTCCACTTCTTACGGCAGCCTTTTCTATTCTTTGTTTAACTCCATCTATATTTTTTGCCAGTTTATCCACTAATATCACCTTACTTAACATTTTATAGTCGGGAACGCTTTGCCCTTATTATTAAACCTGATTTCTTCATAAATACTAAGAACATATCCGATATTATATTTTTCTATCTAATCCTGGTAACTCCTCTTTTTTTACTACAAGCTACTTCTTTTCTATCGTTTTACTCCTCTTCTTATCTAAAAGTTTTGTGAAAAACTTACTACAAGTGGATAAAATCATTTATTCTAAGTCCTGGAAGAGCCGGTCCCCTTCATCCACTTGAACAAATACTTTTGATACTTTATCACAGGACTTCTAGATATCAAACTACAAGAAAGCTAACCCCAAAAGTCGAACCTTTACCTATTTCGCTATCAACGAATACGTCCCCGCCATGTAATTCAACAATATGCTTTACTATCGACAGCCCAAGTCCGGTCCCTCCCTGATCCCTGGACCGGGCTTTGTCCACCCTGTAAAATCTCTCAAATACGCGAGGTAAACTCTCGTGAGGTATACCCATTCCTGTATCGGTTATGGTAGTTACTATTCGACTGCTTTGTCTACAGCAGCGAATAATTATTTTGCCATCACTGGGAGTATATTTTATAGCGTTATCAAGGAGGTTTATCAATACCTGTCCGAGCAAATCTTCATCGGCTTGAATAAAAGGTACTTTTGGAGGATAAATAAATTCAACATGCAGTGATTTTTCACTTATCTGTGGTCCAAGCATATTCATGATACTAGTTATTGAACGGACGATACATACAGGTCGGGGGGATATTAAACGTTCTTTTGATTCAATAGATGAAAGTGTCAGGAGATCTTCGATTAAACGGCTCAGGCGATCAGTTTCGGTATCAATAATGGAAAGAAACCTCCTGCAAACAGCACTATTCTCCATAGCCCCATCCATAAGAGTTTCCACAAAACCCTTTATACAGGTTAACGGTGTCCTTAATTCATGAGATACATTAGCTACAAACTCTGACCTCATCTGGTCAAAATTTCGCGCATCTGTAACATCATGAAAAACTGCCACCGCACCTTCGATTTTTTCTAATTCATTCTTTACAGGTCCAACATGAATTCTAAAGATATGCGTACTGGGTCTTATTACGGTCTCTGTAAACAATTCGTTTCCAGTTTCTAAAACCTCGCATATCATACGGCTGATTTCCTGATCTTCAGTAATATCACTAAGCCGCATTCCAAGTAAAGCCCCTTCGCTCACCAGAAACAGGCTTTCAGCAGCCTTGTTAGCAAGTATTATATTCCCTTTTAGATCAAATACGATAACGCCATCAATCATGCTGGTAAGTATTGCATGCATCTTGGTTTTATCCTGGGCAATTGTAAGCATTAATAACCCCCTTCTAACTATTTATCATTCTTCTGCAAACCGGTATCCAACTCCCCTGACAGTTTCTATATATTCTGGATAACTGGAGTCTTCTTTTAGTTTTTGTCGTAAGTGTCTTATGTGAACGTCTACCGTACGCGTATCACCAGAATACTCATAACCCCATACCTTTTCTAGTAGAACTTCCCGGGTAAAAACTTTGCCCGGGTTGGATCCCATTAAACTCAACAGTTCAAACTCCTTGGGGGTTAATTCCAATTTTTCTTCCCCCAAAAAAGCTTCGTATTTCTCTGGAACCACTATAAGGTCCTTAAAAACATAGATTTTCTTGCCAACAGCTTTTTCAGCTTCCAGTATTTTTAATGCCCTCAAACGTGCCTTTACTCTTGCAACCATTTCACGCGGACTGAAAGGTTTTTTTATATAATCATCAGCACCCATTTCCAGACCCAGGACTGTATCAAATTCCTCTGCTTTTGCAGTTAGCATTATAATAGGTATAGTGTTATAGTCGGGATTTTGTTTTAGTACTCTACACACCTCAAAACCATCCATATTAGGCAGCATAATATCAAGAATAATCAGATCAGGAACTTCTTTTTTAACCATTTCCAAGGCACTAAGTCCATCATAGGCAACCACTACCCTGAAGCCTTCCTTTTCCAGGTTAAACTTTACAAGTTCAACAATATATGTCTCGTCATCTACCACCAGTATTTTAGGCCCCGGCATTTTAACCACCTCAATTTCTTAATACTATAAGAGCCCCCATCCTTCCCGTATTACCATTTTCACGCCGGTAAGAATAAAATATTCCGGTATTACAGGAAGTACAAATATCGCAAATCGTAATATTTTCCGGTTTAATCCCACATTGCATAAGAATTTGCCGGTTGGTAGTCTGTAAATTCCATGCATAACCGTTTTCATCCTTCTTGATTATATCATCTATATGTGCAAATTCATTAGTTACTTTTGCCACAAGTTCAGGCTGAATTTCGAAACAACACTTTCCAATACCTGGACCAATAAATACCCGGATATTTTCAGGTAAGCTGCCGAATTCCATACCCATTTTTTTTGTAGTTTTAGAAGCTATTCTTCCCCTTGTCCCTTTCCATCCACTATGGGCAATAGCAATAACCATTTTAACTGGATCAAAAAAATATATAGGCAGACAGTCGGCATAAAAAGAAGCTAAAAAAAGACCTGGAGTATTACAGACCATGGCATCAAACCCCTTTAAAGCCGTACTATATTCAAATGCACCTCTACCCGAGTACCGTTTGTCAACTACAGCAACTCTGTTACCATGGACCTGTTCACAACAAACTATGTTGTTTAAATCTCCGTTAAATGTTTGCAAATAGCGCTGTCGATTTTCCAGGACATTCTCTCTTTTATCCCCTACATGAAGCCCCAGGTTAAGCGAATTAAATGGAATATCACTGGTACCCCCATGGCGGGTAGAAAAAGCGATATCAACACCCAGCTCTCTCCAGTCCGGCATGGTAATAAACTGTATTTCAGCTTTATTTTCCCACTTCCAATTATTCATTTGTCCATCCTTTCACTTTAGAATACAATAATTATGTTAGAACACTATAATTATAGGAGGTGGAAACAGATGGATCATCCTAATTGTAAAAATCCCCTTACCTCTGATAATAGTGAATGTTCTAACTGTTGTTATAGTAATAATAAATGTTCCTGGATAACAATTAGTAAAGTCTATCCACCAAATGATATTATCATTAAAGGTTTGTTGGAATCTTACGGAATACCAGTAAGAATATCCCGTACAGAAATCCCCCAGTTGCCTGTAACCATTGGCCCTCTAGGCGAAGTTGAAATTGCAGTCCCAGAAACAATGGTTGAAAAAGCCAGAGATTTACTGAAAAATACAACTGACTCATCTAAATAATAGTATACTTTTACTAATTCCCTGTGAAAAGGGGTTGTCTTATGCTAACAATAAGTGAGATAGCAACACGATATAATATAAGTAATCGCCAGGTACACGACCTGGTAAATTATGGTTATCTAAATATTGTCCAGGTATACAGAGCTGATAATAAAGGAATAAAATACCTCTTCTCAGAAAATGAAATCATTAAGCTGGATATTTATTCTTTACTGGAAGAAATAAAAGAAATAAAAAAACATAACAACCGGTATAAGCATAATCACCAATCAGATTTTAAAAAGATAATTAGAACAGCAAATTTCTATGAAAAGTTTATTGAGAATACGGCTGATTATCCTGAAGGAAGCCTTCTAAAGGTCAGCTTTTATCTCTTTCACCTTAATCATTATGCCAAAAAATATATCGATCAAAGCAAGGAACTTTACTCATTAAAAAATAGGGTACTAAAAAAAATGTACCTGGAAAACAGTTCTTTTATTGAAGCAAGTTATTTGTTAGGACCTGATCGAAATAAGATATGGCTTTGTGAAGATTGCAAAGACGCAGCCCGTTCGGCTGGTATGTCTTATACTACTTATATTAAAGAAGAAAATTATTGTCCGAAATGCTCCATTAAATCAATAGAAAAAGAATATTATTCCCTGTTAGAATTTAAGGTTGATGCACTCGATTATCGTTTTACTTTTCACCTTCCCCTTTCGTCCGCTTTAAGATGGATGAATAATATTGACGACCTCCCGCAGGGAATACGAAAAATCGGAAAATATTCTGATAAAATGTACCTCTATGGCCGTTCAATTAATAAAATTGAAGAAAAAATCTTCCCTCTTCCTATGATTAAGGAACAGTTAAATGAATATATAAATTCCAGTGAGGCGTAAGATTAGTCGTTCACCGTAATCTGCGTTATTTTCTCACCTGTTTTTTAACTGCTCAATTGTCTTGATAAAGCTATTTAAATCAGCAAATTGCCTGTAAACGGAAGCAAAGCGTACATAAGCCACCTCATCGAGACTTTTTAGCCTGTCCATTACCTTCTCACCAATAGTCATACTACTTACTTCACGATCACAATGATCGTGTATATCCCTTTCTATTTCCGCAACTAGGTTCTCAATATCTTCCATACTAACGGGTCGCTTTTCACATGCCCTGGTAATCCCGTTGATTAATTTTCCCCGGTTAAACTGTTCGCGATTTCCTCCTTTTTTTATAACAAGCAGCGGCCTCTCTTCTACTCGTTCGTAAGTAGTAAATCTCTTCTTACAGGCATTGCATTCACGACGGCGGCGTATAGAACTACCATCTTCACTGGCCCTTGAATCTATTACTCGACTTTCAAACTCCTGGCAATATGGACAGCGCATTTATAACCACTCCTGAATTTAGCTATTATAACTTTCTTATTTATCTGCCCTTATTATGACTAATACAAAACTTCAATTCAACTTTATTTTCCTGTGATACGACTACTTTTCAATAAAGTTATCTCTCTTGGAAGAATCGATTTCATTAGCCACAGGTATTTCTACCAGGATTACATCCTTCCCTATTCTGACTATCTTCTGCCAGGGAACGGTGACTTCTTCACGCCTGCTGAAAATACTGAACCCATGCGTTCTGCCAGGAAGGATTAAGGCCATGACCTTACCATTTTCCAGGTCCAGGTCTATGTCCATAATGTTTCCCAGTTTTTTCCCATCTAGAATATTCACCACATCACGTGACCGCAGGTCCGATATTTTAATCATATTTCTCACTCCTCTGTTTAAAATAGTGTGTATAGTTTTAATATATGAAAAACAGAGAAGAAAGTTTCCATACCCAACATTTAAATATTTGGTTTATATTTTTTAACATAGACTCAATTACATCATTTTCCTTATATTTTTCAGATACTGGTTACACCTTTAATGTGAGTTTTTATCAGGTCCATTAATATTATTTTGATTTTCATTTTAATGTTTATTCGGTAATTTTATTACGTTATCTTCCTTCAATGTCTTACTTACGGTGTTTTTTATACCCTGTACTTTAGTACTTCGTTTAAGTGCATTATTGAGTTTATATATAAATGTTCGTATAACATGCTCAATATCTTCATTTGTGTGCATAAGAAGATCTCCTCTCCAAAAGGTATTTCTAATAAACTTATTCTTACAACTTTTGAAATGTTACATTTATCTTTAAGTCTCCCCAGCACTCAAATGTACATAAAGCACCTCACTTTTTACAATCCTGTTTTTAGAGCATAATATTCCCTGCCTACATTCGCTTCCTCCGGCACTCAACAGAGTGCTGTTCTTCTTCTGCATTTCCTCCATCCCTGGACTTGTTTCTCGGGTCTTGATGAAGCTGCTGTAATTCCTCAACTCCTGTATTGTTTCTAACGGGTATGTTGTTTAATATCTTAGTATTCTTTTCCGGCAGTGAGCCCTTTCTATCGTGTTCAGTTTTGTTCTGAATGTCTTTCATCCTCTTAGATTTGCCATCATCCGTCTTAACCCTGGTATTATTTCCAGCCTCAAAATTCTTTTCTTTATCCAGAGACCTTACTATTACTTGATTATCCTCCTTTATTACTTGAAGTTTTCTATTATTCTTCTTCTGCATAAACGCTCTTTGCATAGCATTGTCTATTTTCAGCAATAACTCCTGCTTGCGTTCTTCCTTATTATTACTCTTAACTGCCACGGACATAGTTAATCCCCTGCTTCTTTCAGCACTTACCTGGCTCGCATCTAAAGACCTGTCTACTATTATCTCCAGAGCCCTCCCCACCTTTTGTCCTTTCAGGTTAATCCCTTGTAAAAGTTCCTCTCCTTTATCATCCACCGCTTTTGCATATATAACCCTGTCCCACCTGTTTAAGCCCAATTCCACTCCTGACGATACTCGAGCATAAGCAGTAACGGTAAAGAAATCTAGCGTTCCAAGCAAAATTACCAGGAATAGTGCCGCAGCAACCGCATATTTAAAAGAAAATCTGGCTTTCTCATTATATAATTCTCCAACTTCCAACGATTTCTTTGTCTTAACCCTTTTGTACTCGCCATTAGAAAGCAGAACAATTGCCCATCCATCTCCTGTTTCAAGTACAACTCCTCTAGCAGCCATTTATATTCCCCCTTTTACCAGGTAAAACATAGGGTTTAAGATAAGAAAAGTCATACACAATTATCAGCACATTAGCGATAATAAACTTCCTGTATCTATCCATTATTTTCCTATTTACACTGCATTTATCTTCCAAAATCTTAATAGGTAACATTCTTTTCTCTATTAAAAAATGAGCTAGTTCTTTATCATTTGCTATCAACCAGGCTATTTCTTTAACCTTTTCTCTAGTTTTCTGTTGTCTAGGACCTGAGCTGGCCAGCTCATTAAAGCTGATATTAAATTTGCCCAATATATCTTTAAATTGTTCTATTTCCTGCTTCCTAACCAGGTCGTCAATTATATCCTCGACGAAACTACCATCTATTAATTCCGCATTGGATTTTATTTCCTTACTTAAAAGGGAAAAAGGAATAGTAACCCGTTTCTGTTCACTACGTTTAAAATCTATAATACGGTTCTTTATTACCTGTCCGAGATACACCAAAAACCTTCCTCTATCGGGATTATATTTGTCAAAAGCTTCAATTATTGCCAGGCGAGCTATGCTCGCCTCCTCATCGTCAGTACTTATGTATTTACCGCAGGTTTTAGAGCAAACCCTGAGGCAAAATGGCAATAGATAATCATACACATCATCAATAGCTGTGTTATCGCCGTCCTGGTACCTTTTCCAGGCAGTGCTCACAATTTTATCAAGTTCTGATGGCCCGGGCACAGACATTCATAGTCCTCCTAAGAAAGATACGCTAAAATTAATAATATCACACCCAGTAAAAATATATAGAGATTCCGCTAAAGGCCTCCCCTGACTGCATCAATTTTAATAATTCAACGAGCAGCGGTGTGCAGGGGCTTAGCAATACGCTCTGGAAGTGAGTGGACGAAAGGGCTGCCTTATAATGGCAGCCCTTATTGTCGGCAATAACCCGACTATCCTTACCTCTTATTATCAACTTTTTATATCAAGTGTTTAGC
>DAOUSQ010000041.1 GCA_030627145.1 Syntrophomonadaceae bacterium
ACCAGTCTGGCCTCAGAAATTTCCCTGGCTGCTGTATAGACCTGTTGACGCTCCCACATGTATTCCATATTATACGCCCCCTTTCCTGTTTAATAATTCTAGCTTTTCTTTAAACGGTGGCTTTATGACACCTTTTTCACTAATAATAGCCGTTATTAATTTATTTGGAGTTACATCAAAAGCAGGATTGAATACTTCCACATCCGGGACAGTGAGATAAATGTCCTTAATTTTTCGCACTTCGTCTCGTTCACGTTCTTCAATGGGTATGTCAGCGCCTGTAGCAATACTCATATCAATTGTAGAAAAGGGAGCTGCAATATAAAAAGGAACCTTATGATAAGCAGCAAGCACAGCCAGTGTATAAGTTCCGATTTTATTAGCTGTATCACCATTGGCAGCTATTCTGTCGGCTCCCACTACTACAGCATCAACATGTCCTAGCCCCATGGTATAACCAGCCATACTATCCGTTATAAGAGTTACCGGAATGTTATCTTTCATCAATTCCCATACCGTTAATCGAGCCCCCTGTAATACCGGCCTGGTTTCACATGCCCAGACTTTAGATATTTTATTATTTTTAGCTGCTGATCTTATTACTCCCAGGGCCGTCCCATACCCGCACGTCGCCAGAGCTCCTGCATTACATATAGTCATTACTCGACTATTTTCACTCAGTAACTCTTCACCATATTCTCCAATCGCTTCATTCATCCTTACATCTTCACGAAACATCTCCTGTGCTTCTTCCTTTAAACGCGAAGCAATTTCTTTAATATCTATGGACGAATTCTTGTTATAAACCTGTTCCATTCTCTTGAGCGCCCAGAATAGATTTACGGCCGTTGGCCGGGTTGAAGCCAGGAGTTCTTTTACCTTGAAAAAATAATCATCCAGATCATCCCGTAATCCGGTATAATTATTAACAGCCATTGCAATACCAAAAGCAGCTGTAACCCCAATTAAAGGAGCTCCTCTGACTTTTAACATCTTAATAGCATTTGCAACCTCCTCAGGACTCGTACATTTTTCATGTACCATTTGTCCCGGTAGTTTACTCTGGTCAAGCAACATTACAGCATCACCATCAAAATAAATGGTTTTTATCATTTAACTGCCCCCGCTTTACTCAGTACTGTGGTACACTCACATTTCTTTTTTTCAGGTATGTATTTAAGGCTTGACATTATTAAAGATCTTAACTCTTGAATTTTTTCCGCCATCATTTCCACTACCTCATCATGTGACAGTATCCCGGGCGAAATTCCTGCTGCAAAATTAGTAACAACGCAAACACTTGCGTAACACATCTCCAGTTCTCGTGCCAGACATACTTCCGGTACACCAGTCATACCTACCAGGTGTCCTCCCAGTTGTTTAAACATTGAAATCTCCGCTCTTGTTTCAAAACGAGGCCCCTCTGTACACACATATACTGCACCATTTTCAAGTTTAATATCTCTCTCTTCTCCTGCTTTCATTAAGGCCTGGCGAAGTTCTGTGCAATACGGTTCAGTCATATCACAATGAACAACTCCATTTTCCCCGCCTTCATAAAAAGTATGTTTACGCCCCCTGGTAAAATCAAGGAACTGGTCAGCCAGTATATACTGCCCGGGCTTAAAATCAAAGTGTAGAGAACCTACCGCCGCTGTTGCCAGAATATTTTCAACCCCCATGTTTTTTAAAGCCATGATATTGGCCCGGTAATTGATCATATGTGGCGGAACACTATGATCTACACCATGCCTGGGAATAAAAGCAACCTTAATTCCCTTGTATTTACCAGTTGAACCTATAACCCTGCCATAACGTGTATCTTGTACAAATTCTTTTACATCCTCTAAAAAATCCGGATCATAAACGCCGGTACCTCCAATTATCGCTGTTTTTAACACTGTAACTACCTCCTTAATCTTCAAATAAAGCTTGGGCAAATTCCCCGGGAGAAAAATCCCTTAAATCTTCAATACTTTCACCGATACCTATAAGTTTTACTGGTATTTCAAGTTCTTTGGCTACAGCCAGTACTATTCCACCTTTGGCAGTACCATCAAGTTTTGTTAGAATCAAACCTGTTACTCCTGTAGATTCCTTAAAGAGCTTTGCCTGACTTATGGCATTCTGCCCGGTCGTAGCATCAAGTACCAATAATACCTCATGAGGTGAACCGGGAATCTCCCGTTCGATAATATTCCTTACTTTACCTATTTCCTTCATTAAATTGGTCTTATTCTGCAGCCTACCGGCTGTATCAATTATTAATACATCAACCTCTCTTGCTTTTGCGGCATTGATTGCATCATATACAACTGCACCCGGGTCAGAACCTTCCTGGTGTTTTATTAACTCTGCACCCATCCGATCTGCCCAAATCTGTAACTGATCTATAGCAGCGGCCCTGAAGGTATCTGCAGCAGCCAGAAGAACTTTCTTATTTTCTTTCTTGAATCTATATGCAAGTTTACCAATAGAGGTCGTCTTTCCTGCCCCATTCACGCCCACAACCAGTATAATACACGGCTTTTCTGAAGGAATGGTTATAGGAACATTATGGTAATCTAACAGTTTTTTTACCTCTTCCCTGATTAGATCAATAACCTGAGATGAATCACTGATCTTACTCTTTTTTGCTGCTTTTTTAATACTATCTACCAGCTCCAGGGATGTATTCACTCCTACATCTGCCCGGATTAATATCTCTTCTAATTCTTCCCAGAAATCTTCGTCCAGGTTTTTTGTCTGTCTAATAAGGTTATCAATTTTTTCAGTAATGTTTTTCCTGGTTTTGCTTAACCCCTTTTTGAACTTTTCCATAAAACCTTTCTTTTTTTCAGATTCATTAAAAAAAGTACTCTTCTCCTGGTATTCCTCTAATGACAGAACTTCTTTATCAGTAAGCTCAAGGTTTTCTTGTTCTTGTTTTTGTTTTTGTTCCTTTTTACCAAAAAACTCTATTTCCAGTCTTTCTTTATTTATTTTATCGTTTTTCTTACCCTTAAACCTGTCAAATAAAGCCATATTATCCCCCCTTGCCAAGTTGTTTTTATCCTGCCAAACTTTCTGCTTCCTGAATATTAATGGCAAATACCGAAGATACACCTTCCTCCGGCATAGTAACACCATAGATATTCTTACCCGATTCTATGGTCCCCTGCCTGTGGGTAATAACAATAAACTGCATATCCATAGCTATCTTTTTTATAAAATTGGAAAATCGCAATAAGTTTGTTTCATCCAGCGATGCATCTATTTCATCGAGCAGACAAAATGGAGCAGGTTTTAATCTCAATAATGAAAAAGCAAATGCAATACAGGTTAACGCCCTCTCTCCACCTGAAAGCAGATTAAGCGACTGTTTTTTTTTGCCCGGCATTTTTACTTCAATATCTACCCCTGTCTCCAGATGGTTATCTCCTGTTTCCAGCGTAAGGTATGCTTCACCCCCACCGAATATCTCTATAAAAGTTTTATTAAAACTTTTACTGGCCAACAGTAAGAATTTAGTAAAGTTTTGTATCATAATTTTTTCTGTTTTCCGCAAGAGAGACTCCAGGGAATCCCTGGCCTCAGATAAATCTTTATACTGGTTTTTTATGAACGCAAACCTTTCTTCCAGGTCCTTATATTCCTGTATTGACCCTATATCAACAGGTCCTATCTCTTGAACCTGGTTATGGAGTACTTCAATCCTTTTTTTATATTCCCTGATTTCTGCAGCTGAAGAAATCTGTCTTTTATAATCAAGGTCCATGTTATTATATTTCTCCCACCATTTGTTCTTTAACCCTTCCTGTTCAGTTTCTATTCTGGCAACAGCTATTTCTATATTCTTTATTGAGGTTTCTAACTGAGATATTTGCTGTCTTATGGGTGTTATTTCATTATGCAAGTTATTTATACATGACCGGTAGTCCTTTTCCTGGTACTGGACTTCAGTTGTTTCATCTATAATCTTTTTCAAGGCTATCTTCTTATCTCCAATAATACTGCTTATCTGCTTAATTTTCTGTAACTCAGTATTTAGGTTTGTCTGCAGCCTTTCAGTTAATTCCTGTGCTTCTTGCCTGGCCTGTTTATAGGACATCTGTACCTGTTTAAACTGGGTAATATTTTTTTTCATATTTTCCAGTTCTCTTTTTTTCATATCTAATTGGTCTTTATATGAAATTAGCCGTTCTTTTCGCACTTCATAGTCTCTTCTATTGATATCAATAGCTTCTTTAATATCTTCCAGCTCTCTGTAAATTGTATCGTTCTCTTGTTCCATACTATACTGTCTGTTATTTAAGTCGAGTATATCTATCTCCATAGATTTTATCTCTTGATCAATCTGTGCTAACCGGGTTAATAATATATTTCTTTCCTTATTATTGTTTTCTATTTCGGTAGTAAGTGTAACAGCCTGTTTTACCTGCATTTCATATAAAAATTTACTCTCCATTAACTTATTTTTTAATGTAGTAATTCTACTTTCTTGTTCTTTGATCTTTAAACCAATCTCTTCTGCCTCACAGCGATTTGTATCCCGGGCTGTCTTATTTTCTTCCTGGAGTATGACCAGCCTTTTCTCCTCTCCCCTGCGCTGGAGCGGACTGGTAGTTGAAGTTTTTTTAATACCTCCGGTCATTGCACCGCTTACATTGATTAATTCTCCTTCTAGGCTTACTATACGAAAAGGGTAATTAATATGTTTAAATGCCTGTATAGCTTTCTCTATATCCTCTACTATCAAAACTCGTCCCAGAAGATATTCCACCGCCTTTTCAAACCGGGGATTAAATTCTACCAGCCTGGAACCCAGCCCCAATACTCCATCCCTCTGGCTAATTTCTTTTAAAAGTGACTCAGGTACTTTTTTTACCTTTAATGAATTAAGCGGCAGGAACGTAACCCGTCCCAGGTTGTGCTTTTTTAAATAATGAATAGCTTTCCTGGCATGTTCAAAGGTCTGTACAAGAATGTTTTCCAGGCCCTTTCCGGCTGCAACATCTACAGCCATCTCCATACCCCGGGGTACATTAATAATTTCTCCCATAATT
The DNA here is from genome assembly GCA_030627145.1 of Syntrophomonadaceae bacterium. Next base: position 5,046 of record DAOUSQ010000041.1, read on the forward strand.
CCAATGATCCCGTGTAATTCTTCCCGTTTAGAAGAATTCAAAATAGATTTAACTCCTTGAGAATACCCAACTAGATTATTTTGCATATCTCTAATAGACAGCAGCCTGTTATTTATCCGGGCGGCTTCCTGATTGAGCTGGTTATATCTATCATCAATATCTTTTAGAATGTTGACATTTTTATTCTTCTCCTCAATTAGTTCCTCTAATACTACCTTAACCTTTTTAATATCCTGTTCATTATCTTTTTTTTCTTTTTCAAGTTCTGCCAAATTTTCTTTCTGGCTGGTTATCTTGTTTTCCAGGTCTTCAATATGTATTTTTGATCTTTCTTTTTTCTCTTTAGCCTTTTTAACTCCCTCTTCTTTTTCGAGAATCTCATTTTTAACCTGGCTTTCCTCTTTTGTTTTCTCAAAAACCTGAGACTTCTTGTCTTCAAAATGTTTAAGCTGCATTTGATTTGAAGATTCCATTTCTTTTATTTCAAGATCAAGTTTTTTATATTCTTCTAACCTGATAAGATATTTTTCTTCTTCCTCATGATAATCTCCAACAGTTTTTTCAATATCCTTCTCCAAATTTCCTAGCATTGTTGAATATTTATTCTCATCATCCCCGGCTAACTTTATACGCTCTCTACTATTTTTAACCCGTTCTTCACTCAGGCGGATTTCACTATGCATGCTGTTTAACCGGGACTCAATATCATGCCTCTTATCTCGTAATTCACCCAAATGATTGCTAACATTCTTAAGAGCATCTTCTTTCTGTTTGAGGATATCTTCCTTTAATTTAAGCTCATTATTCAGATCTTCTAATTCATTTTTTTTTGCTTTCAGTTCATTTGTTTTTTGCTCCAGTTCACGAAGTGTCCGGGCAAGCTCAAACCGCATAACATTTTTTTCCAGTTCCTGTAGCTCTTCTGACTTTTGTATATACATCCTGGCTTTTTCAGCCTTATTATAGACTTCACTTTTTCGCTGCTCCAGCTCAGCTAGAATATCATTAAGTCTTAATAAATCATTGCTGGAACTGCTAATCCTACGCTTAACTTCATCTCGCTGCTGCCGGTATTTAATAATACCTGAAGCTTCTTCTAAAATCAGCCTCCTGTCTAACGGTTGTCCGTTTAACACCTGTTCAAGTTCACCCTGACTGATAATGGAATAGCCGTTTTTGCCCAGACCTGTTCCAGAAAAGAGACCTGTAATATCTTTCATACGCACCCGGGATTTATTTATATAAAATTCACTTTCACCAGAACGGAAAACTTTACGCCCAACTGTCACTTCACTGTAATCAACCGGCAGGTTGTGGTCGCTGTTATCCACAGTCATTTCTACATAAGCCATTCCCAGAGCTTTTTTCTTATCAGTACCGTTAAAAATAACATCCTCATTTTTCTGCCCTCTTAAATGTCGAATATTTGATTCTCCCAGGACCCAACGAATAGCATCAACCAAATTGCTTTTCCCACAGCCATTGGGACCTACTATAATATCTATTCCTGGCTCAAAATTTATTTCAACATTATCAACAAAGGATTTAAACCCTCTTATTTCCAGTCTCTTAAGATACACTCTTGCGCCTCCCTCCGGTCGGAAATTTTAAATTTTTAATTCTTAATTTTTAATTATGGACAATATTGGGATTACCCCAATACTTTTTCTTGAATCCAATTTTACAAATAGGAAAACATCTGTTTTCCTATCCTTAATTAAGAATTCAAAATTGAAAATTCAAAGTTAAATGACATTTATGTCTCCTGTACTTATTTTAATTACTTCCTGACCTGTATTTATAACTAAGTTTCCCATTATATCAATATCCGTATTGATACCCGATACTATTCTACCGCATTGATTAACCTGTATTTCTTTACCCAGGTGCATGCAATAGCCCTTGAACTCCTCTAAAATATCAGTAAAACCATAGTCAATAAACTTAAAATAATAGTCTTCTATGGACTGCAGCATTCGGATAAGCACTTCACTGTTATCAAAGCTTTCAGAACACTGCTCCAATAATGAAGTGGCTGTATCCTTCAGGTCTCTGGTGAAGTCACTGCTTTTTATATTAACGTTCACCCCGATACCAGCTATAACATAATCAGCACCGTCAAACTCCCCGCTCAATTCAAGCAGTATACCTGCAATCTTCTTATCTTCAACATAAATATCGTTGGGCCATTTAATTTTAATTTTATGAGAAATAAAGTTTTCCAGTCCCCTGGCAATTGCTACCGCAAAAACTAAAGACAGTAGTGCTACCCGGGTAAGGGGTAGATTAGGACTTAATAGTAAAGAAAACCATAACCCTCCCCGGGGAGATTCCCATCTCCTGCCCAGGCGACCTCTACCTTTTTCCTGCCTTCCAGCAACAACAACCGTACCTTCTTTAATTTTTCATCTATTAACATACGTTTTATAATTTCGTTGGTTGAACCTACCCTGGTATAAAACCTTATTTCCCTGCCTATAAGACGATTATTAATATTGAGAACTACTTCATCTGGTATAATAAGACTCTTATAATCTTTAAGGCTGTACCCTTTTCCTTTAATCCCAGTAATATCATATCCTTCTTCCTTCAATGCTTCAATATGTTTCCAAACAGCTACCCTGCTGATACCCAGTTGTCCTGCAAGTTTACTACCAGACATAAAATTACCCTTGTATTTCCACAATTCCCT
>DAOUSQ010000062.1 GCA_030627145.1 Syntrophomonadaceae bacterium
CCTTTTTTCTTTCATATAAAGGTAATATTTGGATTATTCAGATAATCTCTGCTATAATTTTTGAAATTACATTGTCGTAAGCATAAAAGTTATTTTCAGTTAATAGATTTTCGAATTTGCCTGCTTCGGGGTGACCGCCATACCAGTGAATTCCTATGGTATCAGTGGTAATATAATTAGTATGGTTACCGTAATAAATGTATGGGATCCTATTATGATCCAAAGGGTAAACTACATCAAGTTTCAAATTAGCCAGGTTAATGTTATTACACTTATTTTTAATTGATGCTAGATCGGGAAACTGCTCGTTAAGTAAGTTATAACCTATACTTTGGTATTCTTGCAGGTCAAAGCTGATATGAGATTTCTCATAAATAAACTTGTAGAATTCGTTATCTGGCGAAGACATAAGAAAACCTATAGAATGATATCCGGGATCTTTGTTAAAGCAAATTAAGGTATTAACATCCTTATTTACCTCCTGGTTTACATACAGGTGACTGATGGGTTTGAAATAAATAATATCGAAATCTGACCACAGGCCTCCTTCGGTAGAAAGTATATACCATCTTAAAAAATCCGATTTAAAGGTCTCTGGTATGTTATCATTTATACCCAGTTCTGCAAAATCAATTTCAATTTTATCTATTTCCATATCCAGAAGTTTGTCAATATAATCTCCCCCCCTGAATTCCACTTTTTGGTGGACACTGGACCAGGTGTAATCACCCTGGTATCTTATTTTAGGGAAGTATAACTTTATTTGCCAATCTGGATTAAATTTTTTAAAGGATAATACAGTTAAATATCTCAAAAAAGATATGGTGTCATTTCCCCAGTATAAGTGGACTACCCGGGGTATATTTTCCAAATACCACATTTAAGATCACCCTGCTTTCCTTATTTCATATATATTATGAAAATTCGAGAAAAAAGGTGACTTCCGATTATTAGTTCCTGGCACAAGGAATTTATTGAACAGCACCATCTATACTGCCGTTACACTCAAAATTATTTTTACGACTGTCGAACTAACCTGATCTACCAGGTATTCGGGAGGTGGTTCCCAGTTACAGCTCTGCATTAAAACAGCTTTAACTGCACTCAGTATTAAATCAGGTTCACAACCCGAAATAATACTGCTCCCGCATTCTAAAGTTTCCGGTCTTTCAGTAACATCCCGCAGAATTATGTTGGGAATCTTAAATATACAACATTCTTCCTGAACTGTGCCGCTATCGCTTAAAACACAGAGAGCTTGTTTTTCCAGGCTAACGAAATCAAACAGGCCCAGGGGTTCAACCGCAATAATCCCCCTGCCGGCTAACTCTTTGTTGTTTTTAAGGAGTTGTGAACGCGTGCGGGGGTGTAGACTGCAGATTACGGGTATTCCGTATTCTTTATGCAGGAGATGCAAGGCATCTATAAAATTGCTCAGGTGTTGTGGGACGTCTACATTCTCAGCCCGGTGTAAGGTTACCAGGAAATAATTATTGGGTATAAGGTTTAATTTATTCAAGGCTTTACTGTTTTGTATATCATCTCTATAATATTCAAGCACTTCCCAGATAGGATTGCCGGTAACATAAATGTTATGACCTGGAATACCTTCTTTAAGTAGATTGGCGCGGCTGCGTTCGGTATAGGGAAGAAGGATGTCACTGCAGTGATCTACGATGCGCCGGTTAACTTCCTCCGGAACCCGGCCGTCATAACAACGGTTCCCGGCTTCCATATGGAAAACCGGGATACCCATCCGTTTAGCCACTATGGCCGACAGGGCACTGTTAGTATCACCCAGGATAAGTAAACGATCCGGGCTCTCAAGGGATATTACCTTATCACATTGGGCCAAGATGGTACCTATCTGTTTCATAGAACTTCCTGATTGGCAATTTAATACGTAATCAGGTAAACGTACCCCCAGTTCTGCAAAGAAAATATCATTTAAATAAGGTTCGTAGTTCTGTCCAGTATGTACCAGCACATGTTCACAAATCCTATCAAGAAGAGGAATAACCCTGCTAAGGCGAATGATTTCCGGGCGAGTACCCAGTATGGTCATTATCTTCATCGCAAGAATTCTCCTTCATATTCAAAATCCTGTCCAACATTAAGGTGGTGATTATATAGTAACTCCCTGGTCTCTTGTAGGCTTAACACAGAATCCCCGGAACTATATTCCTTATCCAGAGCCTGTAAGCCGGACTCTTCTTTCACCAGCTCGGGAAGCATAGGTTTTATGGCGTAATATTCACCCCGTTCAAAGGTGTGCCAGGCCTCTTCATGGGATACCAGGTTTTCATGGACTTTCTCCCCCGGTCTGATACCGGTAACAACTATCTTTATATCACGATTTTCAATTAAAGCCCTTGCTACATCAATTATCCGGGCTGCAGGTACCCGGGGAATATAGATTTCACCGGGATTAGCCTCTTCAATAGCTGCCAGTATAGTATCTACTGCGCGTTCCAGGGATAACAAGAACCGGGTCATATTCCGGGTGGTTATGGTAACTGGTCCCCCGTTTTTTATCTGTTCATGAAAAAGAGGAATTACCGAACCGCGGGAAGCAAGGACATTACCGTAACGGACACAGATAAAACGGGTTGTGGAAATGCTGATATTAGCATTTATAAAGATTCTTTCCTGTATGGCCTTGGTCATGCCCATAACATTGACCGGCTTACATGCTTTATCTGTAGAAACCCCCACTACTGTTTCTATATTTAAATGGTTTTCCCTTATAGCTCTAATAATGTTCTCGGCACCGGTAATATTGGTTTGGACAGCTTCATAAGGGAAGTATTCGCAAGAAGGGACTTGTTTTAGGGCAGCCGCGTTAATAATAATATCTGCTCCTTTTATTGCAGCACAGACAGAATGGTAATTACGTATATCCCCAACCTTAAACTCCACCAGGCGTTGAAAATCCTGGTAGATGATTTCATCAGTAACTTTTTTCTTTTGTTGGAATTCCACCCGCATAAAATGTTGTTTAGCTTCATCACGTGAAAAAATAATAATCTTCCTGGGTAAATCTGTTTCGTTCGCCAGCAGACGCCGGGTAAGCACTTTACCCAGTGAACCCGTTCCGCCTGTAATTACTATTACTTTATTTTTAAAAATTGACATTTGCTTCCTCCCTGTTATTCTCACTATACTGGGTAGCCAGGAAATCCAGGTACATATTATCAATAAGTTCCGGCCACGATGGTGGAGAGTATCCAATTAGTTGCTGCAATTTACTTGAATCAAGGGACCTGTCGCAATGAACGTTATCAAAAGGTTCGATTTCTATCTCTTTTTTATATTTACAGGCTATTAATTTAAGCAGCTCATACTTGGATATGGGGGCGGCGGATAGGTGATATATTCCATTAAGCTGGGGGTTAGGGACAATATATTTAGCAATGATATTGGCAAGTTCTGTGGTGGGAAAACCTGAATAGATGTGCCGGGTATATCCCTGAATTTTGTCCTCCTGAGCCAGGAACCACTCAATAAGACCAAATTTACCTTTGAGCTCGTGCCCGATAATAGATGTACGTATAGTAAGGCAGTGAGGATAATTTACTTCACCCAATAGTTTTGTTCTCCCATAGAGATCCACACAATTAGGGATATCATCCTCTGTATAATTCCCCTGGCTGCCGTTGAATACACAATCTGTACTTATATGTATCATCCGTACACCGGCAGTATGGCAGGCCAGAGCAATTCGGTGTGGTAAAAGTGCATTGGTATAAATGCTAACCAGATGATCCTGAGCTGCAGGTACCTGCTTAATGATACCAATACAATTAATAAGTAGATCAGGTTTGGTTAAAGCTATAGAGCGAACAATGGTATCAAAATTGTTGCCATCCACATTCAGGTGTATTTTACTTAGCAGTTCTGGCGAAAGACATGCTGATAAACCGTCTAAACTACGGGCAGTGGCATAAACATCAAAACCTTCCTGCCGGGAAAGTTGGAGGAATAATTTGTGTCCTAACATTCCGCTGGCACCGAGTATCAATATTCTTGTAGTCTCCATATTATCCGGGCTCCTTTTTTAATAAAAAGTCGTAATTACAACAATCTCTACATTTTTGTCAAAAAGAACAAAATTTTTTATTGAGAATTACAGAATATAATATGATAGGTAATAATAAAGCGTGCCTGGGTGGTTTTAAGTGGGCAAGTGGTAGGAGGAGAAACTGACTTGCGATTATTAGCCAAATGAAAAAAGAATGGTTTTTCGTTTTTGAAAAACCATTCCCGACCTAACCGAAATAAGATATGAAATTTCCACTTACACGGAATTATTTATATTCCCCTAAAAAGACTATTCTTTTGCTTTACCCCGGACAAATCAAAGCATTATGAATTTCTGTTGAGGCTGATGCTCTGGTAATTTTGATACTATTTGTTTATAAAATTCTTCCAGCTGCAGCAAGCGCTCTTCAAGTGCTTCAAGGCGAGACATTATTTCCTTTTGCAGAGACAACTCCTCAACAGTTTCAAGCCGGGCATTCAATTTCTGCAGAAGAGTTTCCTTTTTTGTATTATCTAGCTTCGATTGCAGTAAGCTCTCCTCGAGTGCTTCAAGGTGAGCATGTATTTCCTTTTGCAGAGAAATCTCCTCTAAAGCTTCAAGCCGTGCATCTATTTTCTGCAGAAGAGTTCTTTTTTTCATATTACTTAACTCTGATTCTACGTTCCAGGCTTTATACCCGGTGAATATATTTGGCCCAACAGGGACAGGGGAACTGTAGTTATCTTTTTCTTGCTCTGGAGCAGATCCTTCCTGAGATTTGTTTTTCAGCAGCCAATCCTGGACTATATTATTGAACTTTGCCGGGAGGGTTTTTTGTATTATTTTACGGGGGCAATAATACCTGACATTAAAGGACGGAGTTTTTAAATTGCTTTGCAGTTAAATCACCTCCAATAGACCATTATTATATAAGCAAAATATTACGACTCTTCAGTTTAATATATGCAAAAAAATGAGAAAGGTTATTAACACATCCAATTTTGTGTACACTCGCAAAGGATAGGGTCTTACCAGAATCTAATTTATTTTCTGAAATTACTTTTATTAAATCTTTCTCTACCCCACTTTTAATCAGTCCTGTTACGCAATTATATATAAATAAAAGGATAATGGGAGGAAGAACTGATGAAAAAGAAAAAGATTATTGTTGTTGTTTTAAGTATGTTTCTTATAAGTGTTCTGCCGGGTTTCGCACTTGCTAAAAACTGCAACATCCCACCGGGACAGGTAAACGGTATCAAGGCAGAACTAAAGGCTATAAAAAAGTTAGATATTAAGAACCGTATCAAATGCCATCGTAATATAAGAATGATGAACCGTGAGTTTACTGATGTTGAAAACGATTGGTCCCGGGAAGAGGTGGCAGAGGCAGCCATAAAAGGTTTTGTTAATGGATACGAAGATTTTACATATCGTCCAAATAAGCCGGTTACCTGTTTAGAAACCGTAGTACTGTTGGTCAAAGCTGCGGGTCTGGAAGATGAAGTTAAGTATTATGAACTTTCTGATGAACAAAGAGCTTTATTGAAAAAGATTCCTGAATGGGGCAAAAGTTATATTGCTGTAGCACTGGACCAGGGTATACTTCAAGAAAGTGAAATGAAGACATTTAATCCCCAGCAGGGAGCTAAAAGATACGAAGTTTCCCTGTATATCTCTCGATTGTTGGCTAATTTAGATGAAACAGAAGACACAGCAGATCAGGATGAAACTGATGCCGCGAATATTGAAAAAGACAGCGATAACGATGAACAATTTGTGGATGAAGAACAAATACCTCAACATGTACGGATAGCTACTCGCCTTATGAAAACAAAGGGTATAGTTAACGGCTATCCAGATGGGTCGTTTAGACCTATGCGTGTTGTAAAAAGAAATGAAGTAGCAGTAATGTTGAATAGAATGGATAGGAACTGCCTTAATACTTGTAAAGAAAATATTGTTGAAGGTTCCATTAAAGAGATAGAGGCCATTGATGGTGGTTTTGCCATAACTGTTGTTGATGATAATGGAGCCCTGGTAAAAGTCCGGACGAATGAACAAACAAAGTTATTCTTCAGGGGTAAGTTATATGATATTAATTCAGATATAGGCCAGGGGCGTATGCTCAGGATATTGTTTAACCAGGATGGTGAGGCTGCGCTGATAAGGGTTATCCCTCTGGAAGAACAAGCTGATGACCAGGAAGATAAGGAGGAGACTCAAGACAAAAACCAAGAAGTGGA
>DAOUSQ010000060.1 GCA_030627145.1 Syntrophomonadaceae bacterium
CTCTTTTTGTTTTATCTCCCCCTGGTGGTATTGACACTGGTCCTGGGAATACAAAGGGCAGAGTTAGCAAATCTGATGCCCCTTGGCCATGTCAGCTTTCGTAATTTCGCTTATGCAGGCTTTCAACCCTTGTGGCATATAGGAAGCCTTATGACTATTCTTAGCCTGGCATATTTTTCCGATAACCGCAGTAAAATTCCCCGGATACTTTTTACAGCTTTGATATCTTTAATATTATTGTCGTCTTTAATGACAATCATCTCTATTATTAACCAGGGACCATTCTTGACTTCTGAGCTAACCTTCCCTCTTTTTGATATCGCCCGTGCCACTTCCATAGGCGGCTTTATAAGGAATATAGAAATTATATTTATATCTATATTTTTAGCCGGGATTTTTGTTACCATTTCCATACACTGGTTTATGGCCTGCTACACCTGTCAGCAGGTCTTCCAGTTAAAAGAATACCGTTTTCTGGCAGCACCCACAGCGCTTATCCTGGGCTTTTCGTCAACACTAATAAGTCCCAACATAGATATATTGTTTATTATCTGGGAAAAGATTGCCTCGTTTCTTTTCAGTTTCTTCTATATAGGCATACCCCTCCTGCTGGCTGGGATACTACTATTTAAACCTCCGTTAGACCCACAGGTGGGTAACGGCCTGCAGGCTCCCGGGAATAGAAGTGAGGAGTGAGGGGCTATATCATCTCCAATACCCCTTCCAGCGCTTTAATTGAATTTCCTTCCCTCTGCACCAGCAGAGTATAGTCGTTTATTTTTTTAATTTTAGACCCATTTGCTTGTGGATTAAAATCTGCCGGAAGGCTTTTCGCCAGTTTTATTTCTATCTGGCGTCCCTTTTTGCGAAGAGTTTTTATTTCCTTGTCCCTGGCCGTAATCCTCAGTGAAGCTATGCGCAAGAAATTTTCTACCGGCCCGGGTAAATTACCAAAGCGGTCAAGGAGTTCTTTTTTTATATCATTTATTTCCTCCTGTTCAAGTGCCAACAGTAAGCGCCGGTAAACCCTCATTTTGGTCCCCGGATCAGGAATGTAACTGTCAGGAATATAATAATCAACATCAATATCAAACTGGGTATTAAATTCTTTGCGAGGACTCTGTCCCTTCAAGCGGGCAGTCTCCTGCTCTAGGAGGCGGCAGTACATATCAAAACCTACTGCCTGGATATATCCATGTTGTTCCGCCCCAAGAATGTTACCAGCTCCCCTTATTTCTAAATCCCTTAAAGCTATTTTCATTCCCGAACCCAATTCATTGAACTCCTTTATAGCATTCAGCCGCTTTTGAGCAGCTTCAGTTATGACCCGGTCCCGGCGATAAGTGAGATAAGCATATGCTATATGATTTGAGCGCCCAACCCTTCCTCTTAATTGATATAACTGGGCCAACCCCATTTTATCTGCTTCATCCACTATTATGGTATTAACATTGGGCATATCCAGGCCGGATTCAATTATGGTAGTACATAAAAACACCTGGAACTCCCCCTTAAGAAACTTCATCATAACACTGGCCAGTTCATCTTCCTTCATTCGACCATGTCCTGTACCTATTGTAACCTGTGGGAGAATTTCTGCCAGTTTCTGTTCAACTTCATAGATATCCTCAATGCGATTATGAACAAAAAAAACCTGACCGTTACGTTCTATTTCGTTCATTACTGCATCGGCTATTATTTCCTCATTATATTCCATGACATAAGTTGTAATAGGGTAACGCTCCGGTGGAGGGGTATCTATTATACTAAAATCCCTTAATCCCGAAAGAGACATTTGCAGGCTCCTGGGTATGGGAGTAGCTGAAAGACTTATTACGTCTACCATTTCTTTTAAGGTTTTTATTTTTTCTTTCTGCGCAACTCCAAAGCGGTGTTCTTCATCTATTACTAAGAGTCCTAAATCCTTGAACTGAACATCCCTTGAAAACAGTCGGTGGGTGCCAATTACAATATCTATTACACCTCTTTTTAAGTCAGCAATTATCTTTTTTTGCTCACCAGCAGACCTGAAACGACTTAGCACTTCAACGGTAGTCGGATATTTTTCAAATCTTTGGGTAAAAGATTGAAAATGTTGTTCAGCAAGAACTGTTGTGGGAACCAGAATAGCTACCTGTTTTCCATCCATAACAGCCTTAAAAGCTGCCCGCATGGCCACTTCGGTTTTCCCATACCCAACATCACCGCAGATAAGCCGGTCCATGGGACGACTGCTTTCCATATCCCTTTTTACATCACTTATCGCCTTTAATTGATCAGGGGTTTCCTCATAAGGAAAATCATCTTCAAACTGCCTCTGCCATGGAGTATCCGGTGAAAATGCAAATCCTTCCCGGGTTTCCCGGCTGGCATAAAGATGAAGCAGCTCTTCGGCCATTTTCTGGATAGATTCTGATACTTTCTTCCTGGTTTTTCCCCACGCTGTACCGCCGAGTTTGCTTAATCGAGGTTCTTTTTCCCCTGATGATGTGTATTTATATAAGAGGTAAAGTTTATCGACCGGAAGGTATAGTTTGTCTGTTCCCGCATACTGTAATAGAATATATTCCTGGGTTATCCCATTATTCTCTATTCTGGTAACTCCTCTAAAAATACCTATTCCATGATTTTCATGGACTACATAATCTCCTAGTTTTAAGTCTTCAACCAGCAATCGTTCTTCAACCTTTTTATGCCTTTTAGCAGAACTAACTGGTTTTTTCCCCCATATATCTTTCTCTGAAATCAGAGCAATTTCAAGGGTTTGACTGCTAAAACCCGTTTCAACAACATTATCTGTAAATTCAATACCTGTTAAATGCCTATCACTAAGGTCCTTTTTTATTTGTTCCCTGGCAGCTCTGCTTTTTATGGCAAGTTGAACAGTATATTTCTTTTCCAGCCATTCTTTAACTCGAGAGAAAAATATTTCATAATTGTTATAAAAGTGCTCCATTTCTTTCTGGGATATATGTTCCATTAAAGCTACCTGGACCTGGGGAATATTGCCGGGAAAAAAAGAATGGTAAATTACTTTACGTGAGCTTATGTGTTGAGTAAGGTTTTCACGACTTACTAGTGCCAGTTCCCTTACATTTTTTTCTTCCTTTCGAGCCTCATTTATCATTTTCCTGTATCTTTTTATACTTCTATCATAAGTCCGGTAAAAATCACGTGGCTCATCAAAAAAAACAGGTGTGCCTTCATCCAGGTAATCGAACAAGGAAGCATCTAAAGTATCTTCATAAAGTTCGTCAGCAGGAATGATTTTTACCATAGATTCTGATTTACCCGATCTCTGGCTATTTACGTCAAACCTGCGAATAGATTCAATATAGTCACCAAATAGCTCAATCCTGCATGGTTCTTTGTCACTCAAGGGATAAATATCCACTAGACCCCCGCGTACTGCAAATTCCCCTGGACCAGTGACAGTATCAACTCGTTTAAAGCCTCCACTGACCAGCTGCCTTAATATAACATCCAGTGGTTTTTCATCTCCAGTTGCAAGCACAAAAATATTTTTTTTCATCTGCAAAGGAGAAAGGAAGTAATACATAAGTGATGCTGGTGTAGCTATAATAAATGCTTTAGGTTTTGGATGCAGCAGGCATTCTTGTAAAGTTAAAATACGACTCATCTCAGCATAAGAATAATTTTCTTTCATGAAAACAAAATCACGGCCCAGAAACATGAATATTCTATCCCTGTCAACAAATTCCTGTAAATCCTGGGCCAGATTATAGGCTCTTTCTTCATTGGCTACTAGGCATAAGATCTTGGTTTTGTTTTCTTTATATAATTCATTATATAATTCATTTAAGAAAAAACTTTTTGAGGTCCCTGCCAATCCGGTCAGGAGACTACTCTGCTGGTTTTTTATTACTTCTTTTACTGCATTTAGTAAACGTCTGTCCAAGCCTATCCTCCCCATAGATAAAGGTGGACACCAATAATTGGCCTCCACTCTATTGTTTTTAATTAATGAATTTTGCCATTACCTTAAACGGTTTTGCTTTTACTGTTATTATTATATTTTTAATCAATTTTAATAAGTCACATTATATTTTCAACTATCGCAGTTGACATATGTTGCGACACAAGTGAATAGACGCGGGTTCGCTTTGCTCACACGCGGAATTTTTAGATTTATGCGGGTTTTTTTATTAATAGTTTCCATATTAACATAGGCTTTTTGGAGTAAGACTTTTTTAGGGGTCTTAAGAATTTTATTTTTTGGCGGAAGCTTAAGCTTCCGCTATACATGAAATCAATAAAAAGTACTTAAAGCGAATATTTTTTTAATCATCTACTGAAATTATGGGGTTCTCTAAAGCTAAAAAATCAAAATAAAGATCCGCGTTAATCCGCGCCCGAAGGATCTGCGTGCGACGGAGTCGCCAGCGTCTATTTAAATAATATTGTTGTGCAGTTTATGTTAAGTGTGAAACTTGGGTTATATATTAATTAGTTGTAGTAATGAAGATTGCTAAAATAATGCTCCTCTTTTAAACCCATTTCAAGAGCACATTCATCACAAATACCTCTTAATTCCAGAACCCCTTCCTGTCCACCAACTTCAGAAATATTAAAAACCTTTTCACAGTATTCACAGATATAATAGACCTTCATTAAACCTGCTCACCTCCCGTTTCTTTTATCTTCCCATGGTAAGCAGGTAAATATGTATTATGCTTAATTATACGCATTCATGGCAGTAGCTATACCATTTTTCACCCAGCATTCAACAGCATCGCCAGCTTTTTTCACTGTATTATTAATAAGAATTTTTTCTTCTTTTGAAGGTTCTCCAAGTACCCAATCAATTGCTTCATCGGGAGCTTTGCCAATCCCAATACGAATACGGGGGAAATCTTTTGTCCCAAGGGATTCACAAATAGAACCCATTCCTTTATGTCCCCCGGTTCCTCCAAATGCTCGAATCCGTAGAACACCTGGTTTAAGATCCATATCATCATATACAACTATAAGATCAGCTAAATCAAGTTTAAACCAGTTTACCAGGGGTTTAACAGCCCTGCCACTCAAATTCATATATGTTAGAGGCTTTACCAGCAGTACTTTCTCATTACCAATTCTTATATGAACTATCATAGCATCATATTTACTTTCCTCTTTTTCAATGGTATAACGACCTGCCAGTTCTTCAAGTACCTTGAATCCAACATTATGCCGGGTATTTGTATATTTTTTTCCCGGGTTTCCGAGTCCAACAACGACTTTCATATTTTCCCCTCTATTATTTCTTCTTAATCCAAATCTTAAACGGATAACTATCATTCTCCTTTTAGAAATGTTGTGAAAAACTCCCTCTAAGTGTATAAAAAAATAATACAAAAACCTATACCAACTTTATTATAGTGGTCTTGTTTATTCCCAATGTAATTTGCAGGAAATTATATAAACTAAATATAGAAAAAAGCGAAGCTTTTTTCAACAATAACTATTCTCTATTCTCTATTAACTAATAAAGCCAGACCCTTCATCCACAGGAATAAATGCCTTTGATACTTTTTTATAGGACTTTTAGATATAATAACATTATTTGTAAAAAAATAAAAAGGATTGAGAAAATCGCAATCCTTTTTATTTAAGTTGCTAATATATAACTTTATAACACCCTGAATAAAACGGGTTTTACAAAATTATTCCTCAGTTGCTTCTCCTTCAGCTCCGGTATCATCTGTTTCATCTACCGCTTCTACATCTTCAACAGCTTTAGATGGTGCTAGTACTGATGCTATTACAATACCAGGTTCACTTATAATTTCTATTTTTTCATCCACCTCTAGATCTCCTATTGTTATTTTATCCCCTATCTGTAAATTGGAAACATCACAGGTAATGTGATCAGGCAGATCTTGAGGCAGGCAGGAAATCTCTACTTCTTTGGTCCCTGCCTGGAGTATCCCTCCTCTTTTAATAACCTCTTCTTCTCCACTTATATGAATAATTATACTACTGTTAACCTTTTCATTCATATTTACAGTCAGGAAATCAATATGAATTACCTTTCCATTGAGTGGGTTCTTCTGTAAATCTCTAATTAATACCATATAGGGATTTTCCCTTTCAATTTCAAGAGAAAACAGCCCACGCGCACCGTGCCTATTAAATATCCTAATTACCTGTCTCTCGCTAAGAGCAATAGGAATAGCTTCTGTCCCATTTCCGTAAATAACCCCTGGGATCTGTCCATCGCGTCTCATTTGTTTAAGATAGCCTTTGCTTTTTATAGTGCGTTTCTTACCGTTAAGTGTCTGTGCTAATGCCACCAAATCACCCCTTATATTTACTTCATCTTTAAAAACTAAACCATGATTCCACTGCAGAAAGTCAAAAACTCTATAATTCTTTTATATTATCTGTAGCAGAGATTTCGATCCCTGCGGTAGATAGACTATTTCTCCTAATTAGAAAATTGAATATTCTTCTGTAAGAGAAAATAGCAGGGTTTTTACAGTGGACTCAACCATTAATATAAAATTATAGCAATAAAAGATACGGTTGTCCAAAACATTACTAGTTTTCGAACAATTTACTTACAGATAGGTCTTCATGTATCCTTAGAATTGCTTCACCTATTAATGGGGCTACTGATAATACCGTAATGTTAGGAAGCTTTTTCTCTTCAATGAGAGGAATAGTATTGGTAAC
>DAOUSQ010000075.1 GCA_030627145.1 Syntrophomonadaceae bacterium
AAATTTTTGCTATATCTGAGATTAGGGGAAAATACCCTATTTCAGCAGTGGAATCAAAGTTAGATATTAAAGTAATGGATAAAAATATAATAGACGTATGCCTACAACTACCTCTCACTAAAACCTGTTCATAATTGAACCTGCACAGTTGACAACATCTGACTTAAGTAATATTTTATGAAGCTAAGATACTATTATGATAAATGCAAAAGTTATGTTTATAATATAGTAATTATTATCAAATATATTAATTATCCTCAACCAATTCACACCTTACTTTCTTATTTATTCCTATAATATTTATATCTCTTAAAAATCCCGAGAAAAATTATTAAAAACCTGTCTTTCTCTTTTCCAATATTTACTTCAAGGATTTGTTATAACACATTTCGAATATTAATATCAGGAAAATATTAAAAAATCTGGAGGTGTTGGATTGAAAGAGAAATATATTATATTTATTTCCTTTATGTTTATATTTATTACATGTATTACATATTCTACGGCTGCCAGTACCAATCCTAAAATAAGAATTGATAAGAGGTTATGCCAATTTGATCCCCCCTGCCAGATAGTTAATGATAGGACTATGGTGCCAGTTCGTTTTGTAATAGAGGATGAGGCTTTTCATGGTCAGGTTTACTGGGACAGTAACCTGCGTAAGGTTGCATTTGACTGCCGGGGAAAATATATTGAATTTTTTATTGGCAGCAAAAAGGCCATGGTAAATGGGAAAACATATTATTTTGATACTGCCCCGTATATATATAATGATCGGACTTATGTTCCACTGCGTTTTCTTGCTGAAAATTTGGGTGCACAGGTAAGCTGGAATAACCGGGAGAGAGAAGTAAGTATTAGTTTCGATTATATGCCCAGGGTTTTTGCCTATTATTACTATACTTCCCTGGACGAATTTAAGGAAAATATTCATTTGTTCAGTGATGTGGCCTTCAGGTGGTTTGCAACTAATGGAAGAGGTGAACTCTACTACGAATACCGGGATAATTATGGTGATGTATTAGAATTAGCCCGTAATAATGGAATAAAAACCCATGCCAGTGTGGTTTTAATGGGAAAAGAAGCTCTGCATGACCTGCTTTCCAGCAAGGATAATCGCGCCAGGCTTATAGGCAACCTGTTGGATAAAGTTAAAATGGATAATTATGATGGAGTAAACATAGATTTTGAGTTTATTGACCCCGGGGATGCTGTTTTATTTACTACTTTTATACAGGAATTAAAAGCTTCTCTGGGACCTGAAAAAACGTTATCAGTAGCTGTTTTTGCTCGTACCGGTAAAGAAAATTGGCCTACTGCCTACCAGTATAAAAAAATCGGCCAAATAGCTGACCTGGTAGTGGTAATGGCATATGACTACAGCTATAAGACCAGTCCTCCCGGGCCAATAGCGCCATTATGGTGGGTTGAAGAGGTTGTAGACTATATGATCTGCAATATTGACCGGGACAAAATATTGCTGGGTGTGCCTACCTATGGTTATAACTGGTCAGTCACAGGGACCACAACGGTTACTGCCGAAAAACTGGACAAAATAAAGAAGCAATACACTGTATACGATTACTTTGATGTAGACAGTATGAGTCCTTATTATACTTATTTAGATACTAGCAATATTTATCATCAGATCTGGTTAGAAAATGAAAGAAGCCTGAACGAAAAGCTGAATGTTGTACAGGAAAATAATCTGGGAGGTATATCTTTCTGGCGAGTAGGAACTGGATTTGAGGATTTGTATAATGTTTTAGCTGCCAGTTTATAAGTATTATGATAAAAACATTTTTTCCTGTTACTGAAACTGTGTTAGACTTATTCGTACCCGAGGGATGTAAATAGAATCTAAAAATACTGGTAAAAATTCGTCAAAAATATTCCTTTAATATATAATAATAGTTAATTACCGCCTGAAAAGGCGGTTTAAATTATTTGAGATTTTTAAAGGGTTTGTGAAAAAGCATAGAAAGCATTTATTCCAACCCTTTTAGAATTTTCGAGAAAATTTTAATGCGTGAAGACTAGAATACAGCGGGAGGGGAGAGAATGTCTACTGAACAACCTGATCTGTTTGGGGAACTTTTACCGCATGGAGAAAAACGTCAATATATCGATAATGGTATAGAAGAAAAGGATAATATTTATATACCGTTTATCCCTGGTGTAAAGGCTGAAGAGGCCTATTTAGATATCGATAGTTACGATGAGCTAAAAGAAATTGCTGCTGTTTGTCATAAGTGTCGTTTAAGAAGTACCTGTCAGCAGGTAATTTTTGGAGAGGGGAAATTAGACAGCAAAATAATGTTTATTGGGGAAGGTCCTGGGAAAGACGAGGATATACAGGGAAAACCCTTCGTGGGCAGGGCAGGACAGTTATTGGATAAAATATTACAGGCAGCAGAGTTACCGCGTAAGGAAGTATACATAAGTAATGTCGTCAAGTGTCGTCCACCCGGAAATAGATTACCAAACCCGGATGAAGTCAGGGAGTGTAGAAATTACCTGGAAGCCCAGATCAGGATAATAAAACCCGAAATTATAGTTTGTCTTGGTGCTATGGCCAGTCAGGTTATTATTGATTCAAAAGCCAGAATTTCAAAGGTGAGAGGTAAGTGGTTTACCAGGCAGGGTATCAGGATAATTGCTACTTATCATCCTGCTGCATTGTTAAGAAACGAAGGGTATAAACGTCCCACATGGGAGGATTTTAAATTAATCAGGGATGAATATAAAAAGATGTAAGAGTAAGTGTAGGGATTAAGGATTATTTATCACGGACTCCTTACTTCAAAGGTAACTAACGAGGTGAAATATATTTGGAAACAATAGTTCATAATGATGGGGAGATGCAGGAACTGGGAAAGGCTATAGCCGGGGTACTGGAAATAAATGATGTGGTTTATATTGTAGGTGATCTGGGAGTGGGAAAAACCACACTTACACGGGGTATAGCCAGAGGTTTAGGTTACAAAGGACGGGTGAACAGTCCTACCTTTACAATAATGAACGTGTATGAAATAGTTCCTGTTATCTATCATTTTGATTTTTATCGGCTAGAAGGCGCTGATATGTTTGATTTGGGACTGGAAGATTACCTGGGTAGAGAAGGAATAAGTATTATAGAGTGGCCTCAGGCGGGAGAGACAATTTTACCTGAAGAGGCCCTCATAATTAATATAAATCTAATTGATGATGATTATGAACAAGGACGGACAGTAAAAATATTAGCACGGGGAGAACAGTACCTGCAGAAAATAGAGGAGCTGAAAAAAATTGTTGGTGTTAGCAGTTGATAGCGCTACCCCGGTAGCAGGTGTAGCTCTTGTTGATGAAAATAAAGTAATTAAAGAAGAATTTATTAATTATAAAAAGACTCACTCTGAGACTCTAATGCCTGTGATCGATAGGGTTTTTAAAGAATGTGAATGCGGTATAGACGACCTTAGTGTCATAGCCATAACTATAGGACCAGGGTCGTTTACTGGATTAAGAATTGGCATGGCTGCTGTAAAAGGGCTGAGTCTGGCATCGGGTAAACCCCTGGTAGGCGTTTCAACATTAGATGTTCTGGCGCATAATATTTCAGGAAGTAATGCACTGGTCTGCCCGCTCCTGGATGCCAGAAAGCAGGAGGTATATGCTGCTTTTTATGATGTAATGGGCAGATACCCAAAACGTCTGAGTGAGTTAATGGCCTGTTCACCTGAGGATTTTGTAATATCTGCCTTAAAAACGATGGAAAGTAATAAGAGGGACAGGGTTATTTTGTTGGGGGATGGTTACTATCCGTATCGAGATTACTTTCAACAGGTTTTGGGAAGTAAATTATTATCTATTCCTATACAATTAATGTTACCGAAAGCTTCAGCCCTGGGAAGCTTGGGAATTGAGAAGGCTAAACAGGAGAAGTTTGAAGATGTTTTTAAACTTCGTCCCATTTACATTAGATTGTCAGAGGCAGAATACCGCCTGGGAAAAGGGGAGTTATAGGTGCTTAACCCGAATTATCTAATAAGAAAAATGGCAGTTCAAGATATTGATGAAGTTATGCAGGTTGAAATGGATTCATTTACCCTCCCATGGTCTAGGGAGTCATACTTATCTGAGCTTGAAAATAATTATGCCAGTTATTTTGTCTGTGATTTTGAAGGTGAAGTTGCAGGTTACGGTGGAATATGGGTGGTATTCGAGGAAGCTCATATAACAAATGTGGCGGTTAGAAAGGATTTCAGGGGTTCTGGTATGGGAAAGGTTTTAATGGAGGAATTGGAAAAAACAGCCCGGCAGAAAAAAGCTGATTGTATTCTTCTGGAAGTAAGGCCTTCAAACAATGTGGCATTATCCATGTATAACAGTCTGGGTTATAAGCCGACAGGGTTAAGAAAAGGATATTATATCGATAATCAAGAGGATGCTATAATAATGACCAAGAATTTACTTTAGAAGTGTTGTGAAAAGCTTATTGCAAGTGGATAAAATCATTTATTTTTGTTCCTTAACGAATCTGTTTTTTTAATTAATAGAGAATAGTTATTGTTGAAAAAAGCTTCGCTTTTTTAATTTAGTATTTTTAGATTGCTGTAAAAAAGGAGTATTTTGTTAATCATTCGCGGAAATTATAGGATTAGTAGGACTATATAATCAAATAAAAAATCTGCGGTAATCTGCGGTAATCTGCGGTAATCTGCGCCCGAAGGGTCCGCGTAATCTGCGTCTATGGTTTCCTTGTGGCGATTATATATCTATTGCGAAAGTTGTATTATTAATATAAGGTTGGTGTAAAGCGAATGAAACAGGCTTTAATTTTGGGGATAGAAACATCATGTGATGAAACAGCTGCCGCAATTGTAAAAGACGGTAGGGAAATTCTATCCAATGTTATTAATTCACAGATAGATATACATAAACAGTTTGGTGGAGTAGTACCAGAGGTTGCCTCGCGTAAACATATAGAGAATATTGCTGCGGTTGTTGATATGGCATTTAAAGATGCCCGGCTTTCTTACCGGGATATCGATGCTGTGGCGGTTACCAACAGGCCGGGACTAATTGGTGCTCTACTGGTTGGCCTTTCATTTGCCAAGGCTTTTGCCTACAGCCTGGGAAAACCACTGATTGCAGTTAATCATCTGCATGGGCATATTTATGCTAATTTTCTAGAAAATCAAGACATCGAATTTCCTGCTATATGCCTGGTAGTATCAGGTGGACATACTAGCCTGCTATACATGAAAGATATGGGAACCTTTGAGGTTATAGGAGAAACCAGAGACGATGCTGCTGGAGAAGCTTTTGATAAGGTTGCACGTTTTATGGGATTGGGTTATCCCGGGGGGCCTGCAATTCAAAAAGCTGCAGAGAAGGGAGAAGCAGGCCTGGTAAAATTACCACGGGTTTTCCTTGATAAAAAGGATTTTGAATTCAGCTTTAGTGGATTAAAAACAGCGGCTATGAACCAGTGGAAGAAAATGGAGAAAAGAGGAGAAAATAACGTATATGATATGGCTGCTGAATTTCAAGCAGCACTGGTTGAAGTCCTGGTTGAAAAAACCATGCGGGCTGCTGAAAAGTTTGGTATACAAACTATACTTATTGCAGGAGGAGTAGCTGCCAATAAGGCACTGCGTGATTTAATGAAAATAAGAGCAGCTGATGTGGGGTTAAACGTGTTTTATCCCTCATTAGAGTTATGTACTGATAATGCAGCTATGATTGCTGCCTG
>DAOUSQ010000086.1 GCA_030627145.1 Syntrophomonadaceae bacterium
CATGGAGGGACGCAAAGAATTATAGCATAATTGTAGACATCCTGGCATAGAATTTTTAAAAGCCATTTACGGTAACAAATCTTCCAGGGGGTTACAAAATGGGCATTTGTTCTATCCTGTGGAATAAAGCGTGGGAGCATCTGTTGTTAAGAGAAGAAGTTGTTAACAAGGAGATCTCGAATGAAGAAATGTTAAATGAGGCTCACCAGAAGCTTACTGAAGCCCGGAATTTGTTTGCCCGGGTGGATGATCCTGAAATGATAGACTATGCCATTTTCAACCTTAAAGCTGCAGAAAAGAGATATAATTACTTGATTAAAATAATGAAAAAAGAAAATTGTACTAAATCCTTATTTTAATCAAAAGCAATATTATCATAACGGGGGTGGCTAATATGGAATTTATAAATATAATCATTGCCGTATTATTTTTGCTCGTAATCTTATACATAGTAGCACAGGTGTTAATGAAGCCGATAAAACTGTTATGGAAGTTGCTTATAAATTCCTTTATAGGGTTAGTTTTACTGGTAGTGGCAAATTATATTGCAGCTTTTTTTGCGGTTAATATTCCAATTAATATAATAACTGTTTTAATCGCAGGTTTTTTAGGTGTTCCAGGTATTGTGTTACTTATATGTTTCCAGTTACTTATAATTTAACAGATTAAAGAACTTCTTTAGCAAGGCCTTTTCGGGCCTTTTTTATGTTTATATGATTTTTGATAAAAGGTAAAATAAAAACGCATGAATAGCTTATTATTAACTCAATTTTCACATGTGCAAAAATCAATGTATAACATAATGAAAATAACAATGGGGAATTATTTAATAGTGGGGAATTTTTTAATTGAATTAATTATATGGTTATATGGTTTTGTCAAAATAATGTTGTCAAGCAGGGAAACGGTATATTCACAACATTAGAAAATTAAATGTGAGTAATATTTATCATTTATGATATAAATATTGACGCATAATTAATCAATATTATATACTTATCATAATTACTTTCTGTGGGTAATAATTGGATATTTTAGGGGAGGTGTTTTATTTTACGTTAAAAAAATCTAAAAGAATAGTAGAGGCATATGTTGGCGAATATGCGAGTGGCAAAAGTGAAATGGCTATAAACAGGGCTATAGAATTAAAAAAAAGGGGAAATAAAGTAACCCTTGTTGATCTTGATATAGTAGAACCATTTTATACTTTAAGACCATTGGTAAAAACACTTGAAACAAAAGATATTAATGTAATAGCTTTTAGTAAGGATAATTCGTTCGGGCTGGGCGAAACCGGCGCAATGCTTAATCCCAAAGCCAAATGGGCTTTAATGCACGAGGGAGATGTCATTCTGGATATAGGTTATGGTGTAAATGGAGCAAGAACTTTAAACCTGGTGGAAGGGGCCAATGAATCACCAGAGATAAGGGTAATTATAGTAGTCAATTATGCTCGACCAATGACTAACTCCAAAGAAAAGGTTAAAGAATACATTGAAAGTCTTGGTAGGGTAGATGCTGTGGTGGCCAATACTCATTTGGGGGATGAAACTACACTTGCGCTAATAAAGAAGGGGAACAGTATAATAATCCAGGCAGCTAGAGAAATGGGGATACCGGTTGATTATATGGCAATTAATGAAAATATGAAAGAAGTTGTTATTGCAGAAGAGTTTAATGTGCCGGTAAAGTTTATCAATAGATATATGCCTGGTGCTATATGGTAATGACTTTATTACCATATCAAATAGAACGGGAGGTGTGTTATAAAATGCAAAAAGTTATAACAAAACCACAGAAAGCATTTATAACAGGAAATGAAGCCGTAACCTGGGCGGCACTGGCAGCCAGGGCTGAAATTATGTTTGGATATCCTATTACGCCCCAAAATGAAGTTATGCATTATTGGACTCGTCTCGCTCCGAAATATGAAAGAAAATTCTTACAAACAGAGGATGAGTTATCAGCAGGTTTTACTACGTGTGGTGCATTACAGGGTGGAAAAAAGGCTTTTACAGCGACCGCCGGGCCTGGTAATGTATTGATGCAGGAACCTTTTGGCATGGCTGAAGCCATGAGGTTACCTATGCTGGCAGTTATACAACAAAGAGGAGGGCCTTCTTCGGGGACAGTAGTTTATTCGCAGCAGGAGGTAAATTTAACTACTTATGGAGGTAATGGGGAAGGACACAGGATAGTTTATTCAACGTCCAGCCACCAGGAGATATATGATTATGTTATTAAAGGGTTTAATACTGCATGGAAATATAGATTTCCGGTATTTGTTTTAGGAGATGGTTATCAGGCTAAAATGAGAGAACCGCTTGAAATGTATGATCCTGAAGACCGGGGGATTGAGATGATTGAGCCTTATCCTCTGGTAGGAATAGGTGGCCATATTGGAGAAAGAGAACCGCAGCATCTTTGCAACATCTACAGTCTGGAAGAGGAACTTTATGATGTAGTAATGAAAGTGGCGGATGAATATGAGAACATTTCTCCGGAAATTGTTGAGTATGAAGAAAGAGAATGTGAGGATGCAGATGTTATAGTAATTTCCCATGGTATAGTATCGAGGGCTGCAGATGATGCAGTTAAAATACTTCGAACCCAGGGAATAAAAGCAGGGTATTTTAGACCTATTACTCTAAGGCCATTTCCCCAAAAGCAGCTGCGTGAAGTAATTGCGAAGAGTGGAGCCAAAAAAATACTTGTAGCAGAGTCAGCATACGGACAGCTTGAAAGGCTAACCAAACAGGAGATTTATGGAGAAACGATTGCTTTTGAAAGTCTGTTTATGCCTGGAGTTGGAATAGTAGACTATGACATTATAAATAAAGTAAAGAGTATCTTATAAGAGAGGGGGCAGAAAAATGGTTACACCAGCAATGCCGAAATCCTGGTATGTACCTTCAAAACCACATAAGTTTTGTCCGGGTTGTGGACATGGAATAGTGTTGAAGGCTCTGGGAGAAACAATAGATGAACTTAAAATTCAAGATAAAGTTATATTTGGTTGTGATATAGGTTGTTCGCTTTTAGCATGGAATTTCTTTGCCTGTGATAGCACCCAGACTCATCATGGAAGAACAACTCCAGTCATGGTAGGGCTTAAAAGAGCCAGACCGGAACTTGTTTGCATTGGATATATGGGTGATGGAGGAGGCTACTCTATTGGGTCACAGCATCTTCTTAATTCTGCAGTTAGAAACGAAAAAGTAACCCTATTTCTTATAAATAACACCAATTATGGAATGACTGGTGGGCAGATGGCACCGACCACTTTGCCCGGGCAAAAAACAGAAACATGTCCTTACGGAAGAGATGTAGAGTCAACAGGTTATCCTACAAAAGGACCAGAATTTATTGCAGAAGTTACTGGTGATGGAGCATATGTAGCACGGGCAACCGTATCAAAATACAAGCAACTAAAAAGATTTATCAGGAATGCCTTAAGAAACCAGTTAGAAGGAAATGGGTTTTCTTTCGTTGAAGTACTGTCAACCTGCCCCACCAACTGGAGAACCAATGCCCAACAAACCTGGAGTTTTTTAGAAGATCAAATGGAGCAATATTTCTCGGTAGGGGAGTTAAAAAATCCCCTGGGAAAGGGGGATAAATAATGGCACTGATTAGAATTGCACTTGCAGGTGAAGGTGGGCAGGGAGTACAATCAATAGCTGAAATTCTGGCGGAAGCTGCATATAATGAAAACAGGCAAACAATATATATACCCAACTTTGGCCTCGAACAAAGAGGTGGGGTTTCTATTGCATTTATTCAGTTCAGTGATGAAAAGATTGGCGCTCCCAAATTTCACAAAGCAGATGTGGTTATTGCCTTGAGTGAAAGAGCCGTTGCAAGAACAATAGGATATTCTGATAGTAATACTATTTATGTATATGATAGCGATTTTAAGGTTGAGCAGGAAGAGTTACCAAAAGAGGCAAAAAAAATTATTGCGATACCAGCCATTAAAACAGCCAGCAGTGAATTACACCCAAGGGTGTTTAACACTATAATAATGGGGGCATTAATTGAATTAACCAGTGTTGTTAGTTTTGAAGATGCCAAACGGGTACTGGAAAACAAATTAGCTTATAAGTTCGAACAGAATCCCGAGCTAAGAGAGCTTAATTTTAGGGCTTTAGAAATTGGTCAAAAAATGATACAGGAATTACTTCAAAAAGGGGGGGCAAATAATGACTAAAAAAATGGAAGCCCTGTCAACTCCGATGGAGAAAGCTATTTTTTATTTATTTCCTCAATACTGTAAAGGCTGCGGTCTTTGCATAGAAAAATGCCCCAATGATGTTCTAGTCTGGTCAGAGAAACTGGGGGTATATGGTACACCCTCGGTTAAACCTAAAGATGAAGAAAGCTGTATTGCCTGTAAGATATGTGAAATGACTTGTCCTGACTGTGCAATTTATATTGAGAGAATCAGGAAAAAGAAGGCGGCTGTTTAAATTAGAACCCCGCCTTATGGGCTTGTTGGTAAGCCTATAAAGTGGGGTTTTTTAGATAAAACAATCATCGCATAATTATATAGTACTGTATATATAGTAACCTGAATCCGTGATACCTGTTCATATAAGAGACATAGAACCATTTACCATAAAAAAACAGGTCACAAATACGGGTAAAAAATGTTTAGATTTTATTAATGCTAACAGTTCTCAGGATATTTCAGCCAAATTCAGGCCGAGTATCTAATTGCTCTTTGAAAAAGTGCATAAGAAATCACTCCCTTCTTCAGGAATGACTTTAGGTGTTCTGCTGATTTAGGAAATGGACCTGTGCAAAGCAATGTTTGTTGAATGCGCTCAAATACAGGTAACCATTTGTCCTTGCGTCTAAATCGAAACTTGATCTGCCTGGCATGCCGAATCATCATGGCAGCCATTGTGATCAAGTTTTGTATAACGGTTTTGATGCGACTTCTTTGCGTTTTTTTCCTTAGTGGTACTAGCGTATTGGGTAACTGAACCGTCATTTGTCCTAAAATGCGAAGAATGTTGTAAGCCATCAATCCCATATGCAGGATCAGGTTATTGGTAGCAAACTTGTGCCACTCGGCAAGCGCTCTAAGTCCAGATCAGTCTTGATTTCGCTATGGAACTGTTCACAGGTACCATGGTCATGATACAGACGGATGATGTCTTCTTCCTTATCATGCAGAGACGTCCAGCAGTTTTCAAGCTCAATATCAGGCACCAATAGGCCTTGCCCATTGGCAAGAACAGTTCTTTTTACTACCCTGAAAACAGTACGGACATCTTTTCCCATGCCGCTGGGTTTTCTAAAAATACTTCCAGTA
>DAOUSQ010000070.1 GCA_030627145.1 Syntrophomonadaceae bacterium
GGAGCATTTAAACCCAGGACATCCCCATATTCCTTTCAGGGTCTGGAAGAAAAAGGTTTGGAAATTCTTGCAGAAGCCCGGGAAATAACAGGTTTACCTGTAGTAACAGAAGTAATGGACCCCCGTATGATTGAAATGGTTGCTAAATATGCAGATGTCCTGCAGGTAGGTGCGAGAAACATGCAGAATTTTTTCCTTTTAAAAGAACTTGGTAAGAGTAATAAACCGGTTCTATTGAAACGAGGATCTTCAGCAACAATTGAAGAATGGATCATGGCTGCAGAGTATATAATCTCCAGCGGCAACAAACAGGTAATCATGTGTGAAAGAGGTATCAGGACATTCGAAAATTATACGCGTAATACCCTGGATTTGAGTGCGGTACCGCTGATAAAACAGCTTACCCACCTGCCCGTAATTGTTGATCCAAGTCATGGCACTGGCAAATGGAGATTGGTGGAACCCATGGCACTTGCTGCTATTGGAGCGGGATGTGATGGATTAATGATAGAAGTTCATCAGAATCCAGGTGAGGCATTATCCGATGGACCACAGTCCCTAACCCCTAATAACTTCCAGGAGCTGGTTGTGAAAGTTAAGAACCTGGCTGTGGCCCTTGACAGGAAAATTGAGACAGGGGTTAAATAAATGTTGTTTAATGTACTTATAGTGGGGGTAGGACTCATTGGTGGTTCTTTGGGTTTGGCTTTGAGAGATTCGCCTGTAGTTAATAAAGTCATTGGAGTTGATACTGATAGGAAGTCCCTCAAGAAAGCGAGGGATATTGGGGCTATAGATTATGCTGCATCGCTTGAGGAGGGGGTAAAACAGGCAGAAGTTATTTTCCTGTGTACTTCTACTGGTTGTTATTCTTCCATTGTGGAAAAAATAAAGCCATGGTTAAAGCCGGGCACAATTATCACTGATGTGGGGAGTACTAAACAGGAAGTTATGAATATTTTTAATAGTCTTCCTGTAGATGTGTGGACCATAGGTGGGCATCCCATGGCAGGTTCAGAAACAAAGGGAATAAATGGTGCCGATCGTTATCTTTTTGAAAATGCTGTTTATATCTTAACGCCTGAAAAAAATACCCCTGATTATATCGTAAAATCCCTGATGAAACTACTTGAGACGACGGGGGCACGGGTTAAAATTATGGAAGCAGCATTTCATGACAAACTGGTGGCAGCGGTCAGTCATGTTCCACACCTTGCGGCAGTTGCACTTGTTGGAATAACTGAGGGTGAAAGTGAAAAACTAATGATGGCAGCAGGTGGTTTTCGGGATACAACCAGGATAGCATCTTCTAATCCAGAACTCTGGGTTGATATCCTGTTCTCCAATTGCACTTTTCTTCTGGAAGAACTGGAGAATTTTATTAACAGGCTTCATAGCATTAAACAGGCTTTAGAAACGAATAATCGGAATGAACTGTGCCGGGAATTATCTAATGCTAAAAAAATAAGAGACCAAATCCCCCGTATGCATAAGGGGTTACTACCTGGTTCTTATGATATAGTTTGTATAGTTCCTGATAGACCGGGCATCATTGCTCAGCTTGGTTCAATATTAGGTGAAGAGGGTATTAATATAGTAGATATTGAAATATTACGGGTGCGAGAAGGAGATGGAGGCACGATACGGTTGGGAGTACCTTCAATGGAAGAAGCCTGCAGGGCCGTATCGGCTTTACAATCCCGGTTGATCAAATCCTGGATAAGATGAGGGGAATAGAATGGAAAAATTGCTAAAAAAGTCAACAGCCTTAAAAGGAGAGATATTGGTAGATGCGGATAAGTCAATATCCCACAGGGCAGTAATTCTTTCGGCTCTGGCACAAGGCGAAGGAATAGTCAGAAATTTTCTAATTGCCAATGATACTCTGAATTCATGTAAATGCATTAAACAGCTGGGTATAAACATTAAACAAGAAGATTCAATATTGCAGATATCAGGGAAGGGGTTACGGGGTCTTAAAGAGGCTGATACTGTACTTGATTGTGGCAATTCGGGGACAACTATGAGAATGTTGACTGGAGTCCTGGCTGCCCAGCCTTTTTTTTCAATATTAAACGGTGATGAATCTCTGAACCGGAGGCCTATGAAGCGGGTAATTAATCCCCTGTTATCTATGGGTGCTGAGATTAATGGCAGGAAAAACGGAAACTTACCTCCCCTGGCAATAAAAGGAGGTAGTCTTCATGGAATAAAATATAGCCTTCCAGTATCCAGTGCCCAGGTAAAATCGGCTCTGCTTTTGGCTGGTTTAACTGCAGATTCTAGGACAGTGCTGATTGAACCAGGGAAATCTCGAGATCATACCGAGTGCATGTTATCAGCCATGGGAGCAGATATAAAAACCGATGAATCGGTAATTACTCTCGAGCCAGGAAAAGAATTGTTACCTCAGGAGTTTTTGGTTCCAGGTGATATTTCTTCAGCGGCATTTTTTATTGTAGCTGCTGCTATTATACCCGGGTCAGAATTGTTTATCAAAAATGTAGGTATAAACCCAACCCGTGCAGGTATTATTGAAGTTTTAAAGAAGATGGGGACCAGGATCAAAATTGAGAGTGAAAGATTTATTGCTGGAGAGTCAATTGCTGATATCCTTGTATCAAGTTCGAACCTGAAGGGTATTACAATAAAAGGTGATCTGATTCCCCGGTTAATAGATGAGCTGCCTGTTATTGCTGTAGCTATGGCTGTTGCAGATGGACAATCAATAGTAAAAGACGCTGCTGAATTGCGGGTGAAAGAAACCGATCGTATTACTGCTATCTGTTCGCAGCTGGGTAAATTAGGAGTGGACATAAGAGAGTTAGAGGATGGTTTTATTGTTAACGGCAATCCCAACTCATTACAGGGGGGAAGGGTAGATTGCTATGGTGATCATCGTATTGCTATGAGCCTTGCTGTTGCAGCCCTGGCTGCGAGGGGGGAAACCAGAATAGCCAATCCAGAGGTAGTAAGCATTTCCTTTCCGAACTTCTGGAACATATTATCGGAACTAACCAGATAATCTGGTAATAAAAAGAATGAAGAACTTTATCTTCCTTTGTCCACAGGAATAAATACTTTGGATACCATTTTCCATAACAATAAAAAAGTTAGACGTTAGACGTTAACAGTTAGACGTAGAATACCTTACCCCTAATATTTCAAGTTTTCACGTCTTACGTCTCACGTCTAATATCTCCCCCCTCACCTATCACTTAAATAATACTTTTTATGGAATAAAAAATATTATTTTGTCAAATGCGAAAGTTGTATTACTAGTTTTACATTACCAGGCATTATGCTAAAATGAAAAAGAATATGTCTGGGTGGTTAGATGATGAAGATTGCGATAGATGGACCAGCAGGTGCTGGAAAGAGTACCGTAGCAAGAGAATTGGCACGGAAACTCGGATTTATTTATATTGATACTGGGGCTATGTACAGGGCTCTTACCTGGAAGGCTCTGGAAAAAGGTATTGATCTTGAAGATTCAAAGGCACTTCATGAGCTCGCCAAAACTATTAACATCCATTTCGAGTTTAATTCCGATAATCAAAAGGTAATATGTGATAGTGAAGATATAACCAGGTGTATACGTTCGCCAGAAGTGA
The DNA here is from genome assembly GCA_030627145.1 of Syntrophomonadaceae bacterium. The sequence continues at coordinate 3,615 of DAOUSQ010000070.1, forward strand.
GTAGAGAAGTTTCCAGGATAGCTTCTTATTCTCTAGTTAGAGATATTATGGTACGTCGGCAACAGGAGATGGCAGAAACCATTTCCGTTGTTATGGATGGACGTGATATAGGTGAATGTGTTTTACCTGATGCTGAATATAAATTCTATTTAACTGCAAATATTGATGAACGAGTAAAACGACGGATAAAGGAGTTAAGCAACCAGGGTTATAATATAGACTTTGAATCAATAAAAAAAGATATAATTGGAAGAGATATAAATGATTCGACAAGAGATGTTGGTGCGCTTAAGATACTGGAAGATTCTATTATAATAGATACTGGAAGTCTAACTGTTAAGCAGGTTTTAGACAAGATGTTGTCTATTATACAGGGGGATTAAATGCTGTATCGTACGATAAGGGTCATTTTAAGATACATATTTTTATTTTTTGGATTAAAATTACAGGGAATACATAACCTACCTGATAAAGGTCCGGTTATAATAGCGGCTAACCATGTAAGCAACTGGGATCCGTTGATAATAGCTGTAGCTATTGAACGTCCGGTTCACTATATGGCTAAATCAGAGTTATTCAATAATATATTGTTAGGCAAATTACTATATAAGGTAAATGCTTTTCCTGTAAAACGTGGGGCTGCTGATAGAAAAGCGATAAAAAATGCCTTGGATATTCTTAGACAGGGAGAAATCCTTGGGATGTTTCCTGAAGGTACAAGAAATAAAACAGGTGAGGAAATAAAACTTCAGTTAGGGGTAGCGATGTTGGTTTTAAAGGCTAAAGCGCCAGTAGTACCTGTTGCCTGCCTGGGAACGAATAGAAAATTTCCGATTGGTTGGTTTAAACCTCTGGTGGTAAGAATTGGCAAACCCCTTAATATTCATAAGTATGAGGGTCAGAAAATCAAAACTTCTACCATGGAAGAACTGAGTGTTCAAATTAAAGAAGAAATTAATAGTCTTTTATATAAATAAAGAAGGATTTATGTTTTATAACTACGAATATAGGTATTTGTGAGGTGTAAAATTGCAAACACTTATTGCTAAAAATGCAGGATTTTGTGCCGGAGTAAAAAGAGCGTTTCAAATTGCTGAAGAAACGGCAGTTGAGGGCGGTAAATGGTATACTCTTGGACCTCTGGTACATAATGATACTGTAGTAAATTATTTTAAAGAAAAAGGGATCTATCCCATTGATAGGGTTGACCAGGCAGACACGGACTATGGCGGGATAATAATAAGATCACATGGCATTTCACCTGTTTTAATTCATGAAGCCAGGAATAAAGGCTTGATGATAAAGGATGCTACCTGTCCTTTAGTCAAACGGGTACATGATATAGTTGCAATGTTACGAGGTGAAGGATATGAGATAGTTATTTTCGGAGATATTATTCATCCTGAAGTGCAGGGGATTTTAGGATGGTGTGATAATGAAGCAACCGTTATTGGCAGTGTTCATGAAGCCTGTAACCTTAAGATAAGTGGGAAATTAGGACTTGTGTCTCAGACTACAAAAGATGAAAAAGATTTTTTTGCAGTGGCAAATACCTTACTACCTGGAGTGAATGAATTAAGGGTTTTCAACACCATATGTTCAGCAACCAGGAAACGCCAGCAATCAGCCAGGGAATTATGCCGTGATGTGGATTTAATGCTGGTGATAGGCGATAAAAAGAGTTCAAATACTACCACTCTTGTCAAAGAGTGTATATATACCGGGGTGAAAACCGTTCAGATTCAAAATGTATCTGAAATTGAAACTGATTGGATAAAGGGAGTATCGAGTGTTGGAATCACAGCAGGAGCTTCCACTCCGGACTGGATAATTAAGGAGGTATTGGATAAGATGACAGAGTACGAAGAAAACACCAATCAGGATGAGAACGAAATGCAGGGTAAGGAAGAGTCTTTTGCCAACATGGAGGCTGAAATGGCAGATTTTGTTCCTCCCAGAAGGGGGGATATAATAAAAGGAACTGTTATTCAGGTGCTTGATGATGAGGTAATGGTTGATGTCGGTGGGAAATCAGAAGGAATTATTCCTTTAAGAGAAATGACTATAAAAGAAGTTGATTCTGCTAAAGAGCTTGTTAAAGTTGGCGATGAAATTGAGGTGCTGGTTTTAAAATGGGACGATGATGGGACCATTTTGCTTTCCAAGAAAAAGGTGGATTCAAAAAAGGTATTAGACAGGCTTGAGGAGGATTTCAAAGAAGGGAAAGTTATTGAGGGTACGGTAACCAGTAGTGTGAAAGGTGGATTGCTGGTAGATGTGGGTATCATAGCTTTTTTACCTGCTTCTCATGTTGAAGATGGTTATGTAAAAAGCCTTGATGATTATATTGATAAAA
>DAOUSQ010000063.1 GCA_030627145.1 Syntrophomonadaceae bacterium
TAAGTTCCGGGGAGACTGAAGTCTCCCCTACGAAAGAGAATAACGACCTTTTTGCAGTGGAATCAATTTTTAATTTTTAATTAAGGTACGGATTGGGGGTCCCCAATCCGTTTTTAAATTTTTATAGGTGTTAAAAAAGCTCCCGAGATAAACTCTGGGGCTTTTTTATATTAAAAACCCGAGGTCTTTTGCCATACTTAGCGGTGATTTTTTTAGTGTTATATATAATAAATACTTTTTGCAGTGAAACCAAAATTTTATGAAACCCATATTGACAAAAGATTTAATGAGAAATAATATGAACCTTATAAAACTGGTTAGTCAGAAACTGAATCGACCAGACAGAGAGGTAATTATGGGCACACTCAAGGAGCGGGATAAAGAATTTAAGAAACAGGTAATAGCAGAGACTGCTTATGAACTTTTCTACAGTAAACCATACGAATCTGTGACAGTTGACGATATTGCCAGATCAGTTGGTTGTGGGAAGGGTACATTATACCAGTATTTTAAAAACAAAGACCATATATTAACTTATCTCGTTTCACAGGGGTTAGAAAAACTGTGCAGCGATATGGAAGAAAAATGCATGAAAAACTCTGATCTTCTTTCAGCTATCAACAACTACTTAATACTGCAGTATTATTTTTTCCTGGAACATAATCAAATTTATTCTTCCTGGGCACGACGCAAGTTAGACAATAGCATTTCCGAAGACTGGATTACTGAAATATATGAGAAACTTGAAAGAAAAGTGAAAATGGTAGCTGCAATAATTGAAAAAGGAATAGAAGAGAAAATCTTTATTCCTGTTGAAAGCTATGAAATGGCAAGGATTATGGAGAATATTGTTCGTGATTCTACGTTTTCAGTTATGGAGGATAGATCAATTAATAGAGATCCTCATAAGATATTAGCTTTAATAAAACGTGTACTTTTTCATGGCATTTTAATTAAAAAGGATCCGGTCGATGAACCTGGATAAGCACAGTGGCAGTCAAGGCAAGGATTAAATCGGACTGGGAAAATATAAAGAAAATTGGGAGAGGTGTTTGAATTGCCGGGACAGATATTAAAAGAGATTAACAGAAAAAAGAACATGGTTATTATTTTATTTCTTATCCTAATAGCAGGAACAGTGGCTATTTTTTACGGGTACTTTTATAAACAACAAACAGGGCTTGATGCAGAGCGGGAAAGTTTGACTGCTACTGGGACTGTTGAAGCGAAGGCTGTAATGGTTTCGTTTAAGGTACCGGGAAAGATAAAAGATTTTCTGGTTGATGAAGGAAGCAGTGTAGAAGAAGGACAGGAACTGGCTTTTCTTGATAGCCGGGAGATTGAAGCAAAACTTATCCAGGCAAAAGGAGCATATGAAGCAGCCCTGGGGCAGGTTCGCCAGGCAGAACGAGCCATACCATTAACAAACCAAAGTGTTGAAGCAGCTATTAAACAAGCTGAAGCAGTGGTTGCTAAAGCTGAAGTCGGACTTACAAATGCCAGTCAGGATTTGAACCGGATAGAACAATTATATAAAAGTGGTGCAGTCTCTAAGAGCCAGTTTGAGAAAGCAAGCAATGCATATGAGGCTGCCCAAAAGGACCTCGATGCCGCACAGGGCCAGTTGAATGAAGCCTTAGCGGCAAGGACAAAAGTTGAAATTGCCAGGGCTCAATACGATGCGGCATTAGGGCAAAGCAAACAGGCTTTGGGAGGAGTTGAGGAGGCGCAGGCATATCTTGATAATACGCATCTTATATCCCCTGTTTCCGGATATATTACGGAAAAAATGCTAGAAAAAGGAGAAATGGTAAATGCGGGGACTCCTGTTTTAGAAATTACTGATCTTACGCATCCATATATAAAAGTATTTATTACTGAGACAAAAATTGGACGGGTAAAACTACAGCAGGAAGCAGAAATAACAGTCGATTCTTTCCCCGGAAAAAATTTTAAAGGTAAAGTAGTCTGGATTAATGATGCCGGGCAATTTGCGGTCCATAAAGCAGTTAATGAACAATACAGCCATGATATCCGCAGTTTTGAAGTGAAAATAGATGTTCCTAATAAAGACTTGATTCTAAAAACCGGTATGACAGCCAGGGTAAAAATACTGGATGAGGAGAAATAGTTATGGAGCAGCAGATAAAAACAGTTGTAGAAGTTGAAAACCTGATTCAGTTTGCGGGGGAAAAAAAAGTACTAGATGATATATCATTTAAGGTCTTTTCTGGTGAGATGCTGGGAATTTTTGGGCTAAAAGGTACCGGGAAAACTTCTTTATTACATATACTTGCTGGGGTAGATAGATTTAAAAAAGGAACAGTTTACATACTTGGATGTGATATTAAAAAAGAACAGGGATTTAAAAAAAATATTGGAATTGTAACTCAAGAAAAAAGCCTTTTCCATGACCTAACAGCAATCGAAAATCTTGATTTTATATCCACTTTAAAGGAAACAGGTACAGGTAATATTGAAGTGCTGGTGGAGAAACTTGAACTCAAGGAGTATTTGAGCGAGCCTGCCAAACATCTTGATCCAGGCATTTATCAGCGTTTATCGTTGGCCTGTGCCCTGTTAAATACACCCGAGTTGTTGATCATAGATGAAATAGTCAAAGATATTGATTTATATTCCCGTTATCTTATCCTAAAAGAATTACAGCAGTTTAAGGCAGGGGGTGGGACCTGTATTTACTCTTTTAGCAATATAGAATTTTGTAAATACATGGATAGAGTAATTTACCTTGAGCACGGGAAAATAACGAACTTCGAACCAGAAGAATTTGAGGAAAAGTGGAAAAAAACATTAAGAGAGTTTTCAGAAGCAAGTGGTGGTAAGTATGAATAAACAATTCTTCGCCATAATAAGGCGCGAATTTTTCTATATGTGGCGAGACAAAGGGCTGCGTAATATACTGCTTTTTGTTCCATTATTAGGACTGTTATTGTTTAGTGGTATTTACAGTGTACAAACATTAAAAGATATTCCTGCAGCAATTGTAGACCTTGATCAATCAACACAAAGCAGGGAACTAATAGAAAACATGAAGAATGCTGAAAACCTGAAAATGGTAGCCTATCCATCATCATATAAGGAACTTCAAAAGTTGATTGAAGAAGAAAAAACGGTAGTAGGCATCGTAATTCCTGAAAACTTTGGAAAAAATGTTACACTAAAACAGCAAACCCGGCTGCTGGTGATTATTGATGGCAGTAATATGGCTTATGCTACCAATGCTTCCAGTGCTGTTTTGACTGTAACCGAGACAATCAGTGCCCGGGCAGGGATAACCACACTGGTTGCCGGGGGTATGGGGACCAGTGAAGCAGCAGATGTCTACCAACCTATTGAATGCCAGGAAGAGCCCTGGTTTAATCCTACACTTAATTATGCTTACTTTTTGGTTCTTGGGCTTGCTGTAAACATGTGGCAGCAGTGCTGTATGTTGGTTTCCTGTATAAATGTAATTGGGGAAACCGGCATGAAGAGCTGGCTGCAGGTTAAAGCCAGTGGAATTTCAAAATTAATTCTATTTTCAAGTAAGTCGTTGGCCCATATAATTAGTTTCATGGGAATGATTATACCTGTATATCTACTGGCCTTTCTGGTTTTTAAACTACCCCTGGCCTGCAGTTTCGGGACATTGCTTTTATTTACCCTGGTTTCGGTTATTTCCATACACAGTGTAGGGACACTTATGTCCAGTGTAGCAGTAAATGCAGTAGATTCGACTAGATTGGGGATGATGATAGCCCTGCCTTCATTTGTCTTATCAGGTTTCACCTGGCCGATTGAGGCTATGCCAGATTTTCTGCAGTCAATTGTATGGTTATTGCCTCAGACATGGTTTTTCCAGGGTATTAATTATCTTACTTTTAAAAATCCAGGATGGGACTTTATGATGCCTTACTTTGCGAGTCTCTTATTAATAGCTGTTGTATGTTATGGCGCAAGCAGCGTTATTATTTCCTGGATGGAGAGGTGATTTAGCTTGAAACAGATATTAAATATTGCTCATTATGAAACTCTACATATAATTAAAGATCCGATTTTGTTCCTTGTTGTTTTTATTGCTTCTATATCTTATGTATCTCTTTTCGGGATGGTTTATGTTTCCTCAGTTTTAACAGATATTCCAATGGCTATAGTTGACCAGGATCATTCAGAACTTAGTCGCGAGATAAGTTCCGCTTTTAGAAATAGTTCACATTTTGAAGTTGTTGAAAGCATAAACACCTATGGAGAATTAGAAAAAGGGATGAAAGAGGGGACCGTCAGGGCCGGTATTGTTATACCAGAAAATTTCTTTGATAAGATAAGCCAGCACCGGCATACAGAGGTATTAACCGTATATGATGGTTCCAATCTTATATGGGGCTATAATATCAGGAAATATGTACTGGAAGTAATAAGTCATTTTAATAAAAGTCATACGGCTTCAAATCTTGGTAAATTAGGGCTTAGTAAGTATGAGATAAATAATATCATGAACACAGTAGACTGTAATATTATTACGTGGTATAACCCAACATTCAGTTACACTAATTTCCTTTTTATGGGCTTAGTTATGATGATAATACATCAGCTGGGTCTATTAAGTGCCGGTTTAACTGTTACCAGGGAAAAAGAACGGAATTCTTGGATTCAATATATCGCCACTTCTATTCCCATGTGGAAGATAGCTCTAGGAAAGTGTCTGCCTTACTTAATTGCCAGCTTTTTTAATTACAGCATGTTATTATGGATATCAAGCCAGTTTATCCATGTGAAAATTGAGGGTGGGTTTTCTTCCATTATTTTACTTGGATTATTATTTAATATTATTATCATTTTTACTGGATTTTGTATATCTATAAAGGGGCCAAATTCTTTACAGGTTACGAGGTACCTTATGCTTCTTTCAGTACCGGTTTTCTTCATTTCAGGTTATACCTGGCCAGCTACACATATGCCAGAAGTTCTAAATGGGTTAGCCCGGCTTTTACCATTTACCTGGATGGCAGAAGGGTTCAGGCGGGCAACTATAAAAAATATTCCTATTCAAGAATTAAGTTTAACCCTGGTGGTTCTTGGAATTATGGCAGTATTGGCAGTAGGATTTGCCATGAGCTTTAAAAAACAAAGAAACGTACCGGGAAAGGCAGCTTTTGCAGTTAATGAAGCTGACTATTATCCACATAAGAAATAACTGGTTTATTTAAGTCGTGGATTTTAGTGACATTGGAAAAATGGACGCGGGTTTGCTTTACTCACACTCGACTCACACTCGGAATTTTCGGATTAACGCGGATTTCTTTTTAGGTTGGACCTGCGGTCCTTTTTTTATTAACCACAGATATACACAGATTAACACGGATTTTTTCTTTTAGTTGGTTCGCTTCGCTCACTTGAGACCTTCGGGCTTTTTTAAACACAGGTTAACACTTATTTTAGACTTTATCACATGCACTGTATTAGTAAATATCTATATTACCAACCTAATAAATATCTGTGTACGTCCGTGTTTATCTGTAGTTGCTTTGATCGTTCTTTTCTTGTATTGCCTGCGTTAATCCGCTCCCGAAGGGTCTGCGTATGACGGAGTCGCCAGCGTCTATTAATTATACTGTAGTCAGTTTATTCTATTACGAAAGTCTAAATTTGAAATATTCAGATGAAGGTGGGGACAGGAGAATAATTGGATAAAAACAAAAATGCTTTCCCCGTTTTTCCTGGGAAAAGCATATTTTTTGGCCATCACCTGGCAAAAAACGGACTCAGATTTCTTGCTAGCAAACCGGATTTACTATATGATACTATAGAGTGTAACAGCCGATTTTTAAGGAGGTGTGAAGCAGCTCTTTAAACGGCTGGATGAAAAACTTCCTGTCCACAACGGTTTAACCCGTTACAAACAGGAGTCTTTTCGCTCTGTCTGGCACGATTTAAAGAAATTAGCTTTACCTCTTCGGTGACCCCGTTTAGCCGGTATCGGGAAAAACCGGTAGGCCGCATCTGACAGATCGCGTGGAGGCGTAAGTTCACACTTCCACAGCCGGGCCGACGCGGGGCGGGGACCTGCGCGGTCCTCCAATAGCCCGTGTTCTGCGCCCCGGCTGTGCAGTTCTCCCGTCCGGGTGGGATTCCCGGAGCCGAGGTCTCCCTGTCGCAGGGCCTGTTCCCAGGAACAGGCAAAACTAAACCAAAAGGAGGTGAAAGCCTGGTCATGGGGAGGCCGTCTGGCCGAAATAAAAAACGGTTAGGTTTTTTGAACCAGGA
>DAOUSQ010000037.1 GCA_030627145.1 Syntrophomonadaceae bacterium
CTGTGGTAATCTGTGTCCATCTGTGGCTAACAATAATTAAGAATTCAAAATTAGCTAAAAAAGACCTTGGAGGGCTGAAATAGTGGCTATTGAATTTTACACTTTTGTAAGTGGTTTTTTGGATAAGGAAACCGCCGATTTTTGGGAAGGGTCGCTGGTTAAGAAGATAGATGTGTATAAGGAAAAGATGTTATGGATATTATATGTATCCATTGAAAAGCCCCTTCCGGTTAAAATAGTACATAAAACATCTGAAAAACTGTGCCGGGCGTTTGATTTTTTAGATGAAGTCCAGATTATCCTGCATTTGAAGAATTTCAGACAGAATATTGACAGCATAATAACAGAGCGCCGGGATGATTTATCATCCTGTTTGTTTTCTGGTAATAATGTAATTGAGTCCATAGAATGGCAGGTTGGGGAGGACAGGCTGGATTTAATTGCCGGGGATGAGAGTGCCTATAACTATATTATTGAAAAAGAAATTTGTACAGGCTTATCCGCCTGGTTTATGCAGGAGTATTTCCTGCGTGTTCTGGTAAGAGCTTTATGCAGTAAGCAAGAAATAGCTGCTGTTTCAAGCAATGATTTTATACTTCGCAAAGAAGTTGAAGTAATGGAAGTTGAAGAGGACAGGAGCAACGATAAAAGAAGACCTATTAAAAAAGAAAAGAAAGATAATAAACTGCTTAATGCTAAAGTTATTAAAATATCCGAGCTTGAAGAGGGTTCGCGGGCCGCAGTTATTGAAGGAGAGGTCTGGAAGAAGGATATTAATAATATAAAAGGCGGGCGGTATGTAATCAGCTACTATTTAACTGATTATACTGATACGGTTATTGTTAAATCGTTTGTAGACAAGATTAAAGATGATCAAATAAATGCTGGTGACTCTATAAGGGTTCGCGGAAGTGTACGCTATGATGATTATGTTAAGGAAATAGTCCTTTCGCTGGATTCTTACGTTGTCATGAAAAAGACCGAGAGAGTAGATACGTGTGAGGAGAAGAGAATAGAGCTGCATGCCCATACCAAAATGAGTGCTATGGATGGGCTTACGGAAATAAATGGACTCGTAAAAAGAGCGGCTGAGTGGAAGCATCCGGCAATAGCTATTACCGATCATGGAGGTGTTCAGGCGTTTCCGGATGCTTACCATGCTGCCGGGAGATATAATATTAAAGTAATCTATGGTGTTGAAGCATATCTGGTTGAAGAAAATAAAAAAGAACGCCCATATCACATTGTGCTTTTAGCCAGGAACCTGACCGGGCTGAAGAATATGTATCACCTGGTTAGTATTTCTTATATTGATTATTTTTACCGACGCCCGAAGGTACCCAGGGAAGAATTAAGCAAATACCGTGAAGGGCTGCTCTTAGGTACTGCCTGTGAGGCGGGAGAGCTTTACAGGGCTATTATTAACGGTGCAGATGAAAAAGAGATAGAAAGTATTGCTTCGTTCTATGATTACCTGGAAATTCAACCTGTTCAGAATAATGAATTTCTTATCAGGGACGGCAGGGTCGAAAATGAAGACCACTTGAGAAGGATAAACCAGTCTATTGTAGAGCTGGGCAAAAAGCTGAATAAACCTGTTGCAGCAACCGGGGACGTTCATTTTTTAGATCCCCATCATGAGATATTCAGGAGAATTATCCAGGCCGGGCAGGGGTACGAAGATGCTGAAGCGCAGGCTCCTTTGTATTTTAGGACTACAGATGAAATGCTTGAGGAATTTGCTTACCTGGGCGATGAGGATGCAAAGATGGTTGTTATTGATAATCCTATGGTTATAAATGAAATGATCGAGAATATTAAACCTGTACCTGACGGGTTTTATCCGCCCAAGATTGATACGGCTGAAGAAGAGATAACTGAGCTTACCTGGGAAAATGCCCATGCACTGTATGGCGATGACCTCCCGGCGCTAGTTGAGGAAAGGATTGTCCATGAGCTTGATTCTATTACCAGGCATGGTTTCAGTGTCCTTTATCTTATTGCCCACAAGCTGGTAAAGAAATCAAATGAGGATGGGTATCTTGTGGGTTCCAGGGGGTCTGTTGGTTCTTCCCTTGTGGCCTATTTTACAGGTATAACCGAGGTCAACCCTTTAAAACCCCATTATTTATGCTCTGAATGTTCATACAGTGAATTTGTGCTTGATGGGTCTGCAGGTTGCGGGGCTGATTTGGAGGATAAGAATTGCCCGGTTTGCGGTAAGGTTATGTGTAAAGACGGGTTTGATATACCTTTTGAGACTTTCCTGGGTTTTGAAGGTGATAAGGTGCCGGATATAGACCTGAATTTTTCCGGAGATTACCAGGGCTGTGCACATCAATATGTTGAAGAGCTGTTTGGCAGGGAAAATGTTTTTAGAGCGGGGACTATATCGACAATTGCGGAGAAAACAGCCTATGGATTTGTGAAGAATTATGCAGATAGTATGCAGATAGTAATAAAGAATTCCGAAATTAACCGGCTGGTTAAAGGAATTACCGGGGTGAGGAGGACTACCGGGCAGCATCCGGGAGGATTAATCGTCGTTCCCAGGGACAGGGATATACTAGAATTTACTCCTCTGCAGCATCCTGCTGATAATAAGGACTCGGGAGTTATCACTACCCATTTTGAATACCATGCTATAGGAGACCAGCTGGTAAAACTGGATATACTGGGGCATGATGATCCCACGGTAATTAAGGAGTTAGAAGACCTTACCGGGATTAAAGCTTCGAGCATCAGCCTGAGTGAGAAAGAGACTATGAAGATATTCTCCGGGGTGGAACCGCTGGGAGTAACTCCAGAGGATATTGATTCTACTGTTGGTACTTATGGAATACCTGAATTCGGTACCCGTTTCGTCAGGCAGATGTTAGAGGCCACCAGGCCGACCACTTTTTCAGAACTGGTCAGAATAAGCGGATTATCACACGGGACCAATGTATGGCTTAATAATGCCCGGGATTTAATCAGGGATGAAACCGCTACTTTAGGTGAGGTTATCTGCACCAGGGATGATATTATGACCTATTTAATTCAACAGGGAATTGAAAAGAAACAGGCGTTTAAGATAATGGAAAAGGTGCGCAAGGGCAGAGGCTTGAGCAGTGATGAGGCGGATATTATGAGCGACTGTGATGTGCCATCGTGGTACATTGATTCCTGTAACAAGATTGAATACATGTTTCCCAAGGCCCATGCGGTAGCCTATGTTACTATGGCATATCGTATAGCTTATTTTAAGGTTTATTATCCACTGCAATTTTATGCCAGCTTTTTCAGCATCAGGGCCGAGGATTTTGATTCGGAAATAATACTGAAAGGCTATGATTCTATTAAAAGGCGAATTAAAGAAATAAATAATATGGGTAATTCTGCTTCCCAGAAGGAGAAGAAACTACTGCCCGTGTTGGAAGTGGCCATGGAGGCGTGTGTTCGCGGGGTGAAATTTTACCCGGTTGATATATATAAGTCCCGTGCGGAAAAATTTGTCGTTTGTGAAGATGGACTCCTGCTGCCTTTTTCAGCACTGCCCAATGTTGGGGTAACTGCTGCGAAGGGAATTGAAGATTCACAGGCAGAGGGAGAGTATTTGTCTATAGAAGAGTTTCAGAAGAGGACGCATTTGAATAAGACTGCAATGGATATTATGAGAAAGAATGGCTGTTTCAAGGACCTACCCGAAAGCTCGCAGCTAAGCCTTTTTGGGTAGAGAATAGGGAGTAGAGAATAGAGAATAGAGAATAGAGAATAGAGAATAGAGAATAGAGAATAGATACGGTAGGAAAGCTGACGCTTTCCTTTGATAATAGGTAATAGATGCGGAGTTTTATTAACCACAGATGTACACAGATTAACGCCAGATAATTTTTTTGTTTCGAGTTCGCTTGGCTTACGATGTATTTGGGGATTAATCCCTTCGGGATTTGAATAAGAGAAAAAAGCGATAGTTTTTTTCAACAGAAACTATTCACTATTCACTATTTTTAGGGTGGTTAAACTTGTGTTAGGTTATACCGTTGTGTTATACTCTAAGCAATGTTACTAATATTGCGAACCACAAGTGGGTATGCACCCACTTTTTCTATTGTAATACACCCGGTGAAGTGGATTTGATTTTGGGGGTGATAATAATCGTAGGGTCAGTAATTCAGCAGATTGAGAAACCTATTGAGGACAGATTGAGTAGTAGTAATATAGAATTGGTAGATATTCAATACCGTAAGGAAAACCAGGAACAGGTACTCAGGATTCTTATTGACAGTGAAGCCGGGGTAAGTCTGGAGCTTTGTTCAGAGGCTACCCACATGGTGAAAGATATTATAGATGAGAAGGATATTTTTTATGATCATCTGGAAGTTTCTTCACCAGGACTGGATCGGGTTTTAAAAAAAGATAAAGATTTTGAGCGGTTTACCGGAAAAAAAATAAAGGTTAAGACTTTGAAAGCTTATAACGGTTTCCGTAAAATCAAAGGTATTTTAAAGGGATTTGATAATGAGTATATTAAAGTGGAATCACATAATGAAGTTATGACAATACCACGGGATATGATAACTATAGTTAAGCTAGATCCAGATATTTAGGAGGAGGACGAACAATGTCTACTGAATTAATACAGGCATTGAATGATATAGAAAAAGAACGAGGGATTTCCAAAGCAACACTTATTGAAGCAATAAAAACAGCTTTAAATACAGCATATAAGAAGAATTTTGGTGCTGCTCGGAATGTAAGTGTGGAGTTTAATGAAATTTCGGGCGATGTGAGGGTTTTTTCCCAGAAGAAGGTCGTGAATAACGTAAGTGACAAACGACTGGAAATACCTTTCGAAGAGGCAAAGGAACTTTATCCAGATTGCAACCTGGAGGATATGGTTTATGTTGAGGCAACTCCGTCAGATTTCGGGAGAATTGCTGCTCAAACAGCCAAACAGGTTGTTATACAAAAGGTTAGAGAAGCAGAGAGAAGTCTAATTTATGAAGAATTTTTAGAACGAGAAGGCGAAATAGTAACCGGTATAATAGACAGGATAGAAAACAAGACTATTTATATTGGCCTGGGAAGGACTGATGGAATTATTCTTCCTTCAGACCAGATAAACGGTGAAAAGTACCAAATTGGGCAAAGAATAAAGGGTTATATTTATGAGGTTAAGAATACATCCAAAGGGGCTAATATTTTTGTATCCAGGTCACATCCATATTTTTTGCGCAGGCTTTTTGAATTAGAAGTCCCGGAAATTTATGATGGGGTTGTAGAAATTAAATCTATAGCCCGTGAGGCAGGGTCAAGGTCAAAAATATCGGTATATTCTCTTGATGATAAAGTTGATGCTGTTGGCGCATGTGTAGGGCCGCGAGGGTTCAGGGTACAAAATATTGTTTCTGAACTGGGCGGAGAGAAAATCGATATCATTAAGTATGATAGAGAACCGGAAAAGTTTATTGCCAATGCTTTAAGTCCGTCGAAAGTTATTGCAGTTCATGTTAATGAAGAAGAAAAGGTAGCCAGGGTAGTTGTACCGGATTATCAGCTGTCACTTGCTATTGGTAAAGAAGGACAAAACGCCCGCCTGGCTGCAAGGTTGGTTAATTGGAAAATAGATATTAAGAGTGAAAGCCAGTATGCCGAGGAATATCCTGAAGAATACGATGAGGAATATACCGAAGAATATGATGAAGATATAATGGAAAATGATATTGATGAAGTGGATAATGATATTAATATAGAAGAAATAGATGAGACAGAAGATGAAATCAGAGAATAGTGAATAGTGAATATTAGAAAAAGTAGAGCTTTTTCTAACATTAATTAAGAATTCAAAATTATATTTTGGAGGAGAACGATATAGATGGTCAGAGTCCGCAAAATTCCACAGCGAATGTGCGTGGGATGCAGGGAAATGAAAAGCAAAAAAGAATTAATCCGCATAGTAAGAACCCCGGAAGGTAACATTGAAGTAGATAGTACTGGCAAGAAGTCTGGAAGGGGTGCGTACATATGCCCGGATCCGGGTTGTTTTAAGCAGGCAGTCAAAGCTAGAAGGCTGCAGAAAGCACTTGAACGAGATATACCAGAAGAAATCTTGGCTGAGATAGAAAATCAAATCGAAAAACTTGCTCCATAGTTTATAAGGTGTGTGATAAATTGAAGAAAATATTCAGTATGATAGGTTTTGCCCAGAAGGCCGGAAAGGTTTCTTCGGGTTCACTGGCGGTCAAAACGAGTTTGTTAAGGCGTAAAGCGTATTTACTGGTAATGAGTAATGATATATCGGAAAAGACTAAAGAATCATTGATTTCAAGTTGTGTAAAGCTAAAAATTCCTTGGACAATACTTGGTAATAAATATGAGCTTGGAACCTGTGTGGGAAAAGCTTACCGGGTGGCCATAGCCATAAATGACCGGGGTTTAGCTGAAACTATAATGAATCTAGTAAAATCGACAGGAGAAGATGGAAAAAGTACGGGGGTGGTTGAATGGCCAAAATAAGAGTTCATGAACTGGCAAAAGAAATTGGCATATCCAGCAAAGAAATGGTTAAAGTTTTGTTGAATTTGGGTCTGGATGTTAAAAATCATATGAGTACCGTGGAAGACTCACAGGCATCCTGGGTAAAAAAACAAATTACTCGAAAAGAACAACCGGAAAAAGGACCAGAAGTCCCAGGTGCTGGTTCAGTGGAGATAAGACCAAAGCGGCGGTCGCCAAGGGAGCAATCACAACCTGCCCCACAGCAAAAACATCCTGATAAAGGACAGAAACCGCATACAGTTAGACAAACTTCTCCGTCAAAAGATTCATTTACTAATAATAGTGGTAATAGACCGGGCAA
The DNA here is from genome assembly GCA_030627145.1 of Syntrophomonadaceae bacterium. The sequence continues at coordinate 6,842 of DAOUSQ010000037.1, forward strand.
AAAAACAAATAATGAGGTAAGAGATATAAATAATCGGCATTCTAACCAAAGTCAGGCAGAACACCGGGATAAACGGCCGGTAAAAAATGTTCAACAGCAGGATATGAAAAAAAGGCCAAAACCGGTTGAACAGAGGCCGCAGGGTCAGAGGCCATCAAGACAGGGCCAAAATACAAATGCGGTTCAGGATGGAAAAGCTAAACCCGGTAAAAAGAATGTTCATCAGGCAAACAACAGGCCGCCGTTTAAAAAAGATTACAGACGACCACAGAAAAAAGGTGAGCATAAACGTAAAAAAGAGGAAGTTGTTCTGCAGAATCCTGAAGTTATCAGCATTGAAGATTCCATTATGGTAAGAGAACTGGCTGAAAAACTTAATAAGAATCCGGCAGAAATAATGAAAAAATTAATGGAACTGGGTACCATGGCTACAATAAATCAGGTTATAGATTATGATACAGCTGAAATTGTTGCAAGTTTATATGGTACGAAAGTCGAACGAATTATTCCTGAAGAAGAAAAGATATTTATGGAGATAATTGACGATGAGGCCAGTTTGAAGCCTCGTCCTCCTGTTGTTACTGTAATGGGACACGTTGATCATGGAAAGACATCTCTGCTCGATAAAATTCGTAAAGCTGATGTGGTATCTGGGGAGGCAGGTGGAATTACCCAACATATAGGGGCTTACCAGGTAAATGTAAATGGAAATAGGATTACTTTTATTGATACACCGGGTCATGAAGCATTTACTGCCATGAGAGCAAGGGGAGCTAACCTTACGGATATTGTTATCCTGGTGGTTGCAGCAGACGATGGAGTAATGCCTCAGACTGTAGAAGCAATAAATCATATAAGGGCCGCTGATGTTCCTTTTATAGTAGCTATTAATAAAATTGATAAACCCGATGCTAATCCAGACCGTGTAATGCAGCAGCTTACTGAATATGGTATAGTTCCTGAAGAATGGGGCGGAGATATTATTTTTGTACCTATTTCAGCTAAAACCGGGGATGGTATTGAAAATCTCCTGGAAATGGTACTGCTGGTGGCAGAAATGTGCGAAATCAGGGCTAATCCGGACCGGATGGCTGAAGGAGTAGTTATTGAAGGAGAATTGGATAAAGGAAAGGGAGCAGTTTCCACAGTGCTGGTACTTAAAGGCACTCTTAAGGTTGGAGACTTCCTGGTATGTGGGACCAGCTGGTGTAAAGTCCGTGCCATGACTGATTATAGAGGTAGAAGAATTGAAGAAGCCTATCCGTCTATGCCGGTTGAAA